>CAYYRN010000003.1:0-86911 GCA_964474295.1 uncultured Eubacteriales bacterium | reverse complement strand
ATAAAAATGCGATGTAAAAACTGTGTTTTACATCGCACAACTTAACAATTATTCTTCCGTTTTTTCTTTAAAAATCACAATCGGCTTTGCTCCGTTTTCAACGCACTCTTTTGTAATTTGCACGCTTTGAACATTGCCCTCGGAGGGAATATCGTACATCACGGGAAGCAGAATGTTCTCGGTAATCGAACGAAGACCTCTTGCACCCGTTTCTTTTTCGAGCGTCTTTTCGGCAATTGCACAAAGTGCGTCATCATCGAATATAAGCTCAACGTCATCCATACCGAAAAGCTTTTTATACTGCTTTACAAGTGCGTTTTTCGGCTCTGACATTATTCTGACAAGTGCCGATTCATCAAGCTCTTGAAGAACCGTAACAATCGGAAGTCTTCCCACAATTTCGGGGATAAGTCCGAATTTTACGAGGTCTTGGTGAATAACCTTGTTTCTGATGTTATCGGACTTTTTCTCTTTTTTGCCTTTAACATCGGCACCGAATCCGAGAACCCCATTGTTTCCGGTACGCTTTTCGATTATTTTTTCGATTCCGTCAAAAGCACCGCCGCAGATGAACAAAATATTTGTCGTGTCAATTTGGATAAACTGCTGCTGCGGATGTTTTCTTCCTCCCTGCGGAGGAACGTTTGCCACAGTGCCTTCAAGAATTTTCAAAAGTGCCTGCTGAACACCCTCGCCGCTTACGTCTCTTGTAATTGACGGGTTTTCCGACTTTCTTGCGATTTTGTCGATTTCATCAACGTAGATAATGCCTCTTTCGGCTTTTTCAACGTCAAAATCCGCCGCCTGTATAAGCCTTAAAAGAATGTTTTCAACATCTTCACCGACATATCCCGCCTCGGTCAACGTTGTGGCATCGGCTATGGCAAAGGGCACATCCAAAATTTTGGCAAGTGTTTGTGCCAGCATTGTTTTTCCCACACCTGTTGAGCCGAGCATAATAACGTTGCTCTTTTGGATATCGACATCGCCGTCATCAACGGAATTTATACGCTTGTAATGGTTGTAAACGGCAACACTCAAAACTTTTTTGGCATCTTCCTGACCGATGACGTATTCATCAAGCTTTTCCTTGATTTCACGGGGTTTCGGCAGTGAAGCTTTGGGTGTCGGTTTGCTTTTGTTCGGTTTTTGTTTGGAACCGACTTCTTCTTCGACAATGGCACGGCAAAGGTCTACACATTCATCACAGATATAAACACCGTTACCGGCTATCATTCTACGCACCTGTGCCTGACTTTTGCCGCAGAACGAACAAAAGACGGAACTTTTTGAGCCATCATTTTTCGCCATAAAAAATACTCCAATTATCTCTTAGAAATAACCTTATCTATAAGACCGTATTCCATAGCTTCCTGTGCGCTCATGAAATTATCTCTGTCAGTATCCCTTGCGATAACCTCAATCGGTTTGCCCGTATTCTCGGAAAGGATTCTGTTAAGGTTTTCTTTTGTTTTAAGAATATGCTTTGCCGCAATTTCAATTTCGGTTGCCTGACCCTTTGCACCGCCCAAAGGCTGATGAATCATAATTTCGCTGTTGGGGAGTGCAAATCTTTTGCCTTTTGCACCGGACGAGAGCAAAAATGCACCCATACTTGCAGCCATACCCATACATATTGTCGAAACATCACATTTGATATACTGCATTGTGTCGTAAATTGCAAGGCCGGCTGTTACCGAACCGCCCGGACTGTTGATGTAAAGGCTGATGTCTTTATCGGCATCCTGACCTTCAAGAAAAAGAAGCTGTGCCACAACAATGCTTGCCGTTGCGTCGTTAACTTCATCTGAAAGAACGATAATTCTGTCACTCAAAAGACGTGAAAAAATATCGTATGAACGTTCTCCTCTGTTTGTTTGTTCTACTACATATGGTACTAAGCTCATAATTATGATGCCTCCTAACTGACATTTCATTTTTGATTTTGGGTCGCTTTAAACCGAATTATTCAGCGTCTTCCGCCTTTTTCTTTGTTGTTTTCTTTGCAGCGGGTTTTTTTGCCGTTTTTGTTTCGCCGTCTTCGGACTTTTTAGCTGTTGATTTTTTTGCCGTTGTTTTCTTTGCGGGCTTCTCTTCGCCGTCAGCCGCCTTTTTTGTTGCTTTCTTTGCTGCGGGCTTGCCTACTTTTGCGTTTTCTACAACAAAATCTACTGCCTTGCCGATTGCAAGATCCTTTTTGAGTTCTTCGGGGTTGATAAACTTTTTGAGTGTATCAACATCCATCTTGTACATTTCCGCATATTTTGCAAATTCAGCATCAACATCCGCATCGGTAGCTTCGATGTTTTCAACTTCGACAATCTTTTCAAGTGCAAGACGTGTTTTAACCTGAATTTCAGCCTGTGCTTTAACGTCTTCCATATATTTTTCCATTGTAAGGCCCATATACTGAAGATAAACGTCAAGTGCAAGTCCCTGCTGTGCCATCTGCTGTTCTGTCTGCTGCTTCATTTCCTCAGCCTTGTTATCAATCATAACCTGCGGAATTTCAGCCTTTACGCCCTCGCAAATCTGCTTGAGAAGTGCTGATTCAAAAGCATCCTTTGCGTGCTGTGCTTTGCTTTCACCGATTTTTGCTTTGATATCTGCTTTAAGCTCATCGAGTGTGTCAAATTCGCTTACATCCTTTGCAAATTCGTCATCAAGTTCGGGATATTCTTTTGATTTGATTTCGTTAACCTTAACCTTGAATGTTGCATCCTTGCCTGCAAGTTCGGGAGCGTATTCTGTCGGGAAAGTTACGTTAACATCAAATTCTTCTCCTGCATTGTGACCGACAATCTGGTCTTCAAAGCCGGGAATGAACTGGCCCGAACCGATTTCGAGGTCAAAGTTTTCGCCCTTGCCGCCGTCAAACGCAACGCCGTCAACAAAGCCTTCAAAGTTAATGTCGGCAATGTCGCCTGTCTGAACAGCTCTGTCCTCAACAGTTATAAGACGTGAATTTCTTTCAAGAAGGTTCTTGATTTCGTTTTCAACTTCTTCGTCTGTTGCATCGGAAGATTCTTTTTCGGCTTTAAGGCCTTTGTATTCACCGAGTTCAACTTCGGGCTTTACAACAACTTTAAGTGTAAGTGCCGCACCGTCCTTGTCAAGCTTTGTGACTTCAACATCATAGGGAGCCGCAACGATTTCAAGCTTTGCTTCGTCAATTGCGTTGCCTACAACTTCGGGATAGAGAATGTCGAGTGCATCCTCATAGAAGAAGTTTTCACCGTACATCTTCTCAATCATTCCTTTGGGAGCCTTGCCCTTACGGAAGCCGGGAAGTGTGATTTTTTTCTTGTTTTGGTTGTAAGCTTTTACAGTAGCTTCTTTGAGCTGTTCTGCGGAAATTTCAACCTCAACAGAATAAACATTTGTTTCGACTTTGTTTGCTGCTTTCAAACTCATTTTAAGTCCTCCATATCCTTTTTACAAAGTAAATATTAACTGAATTATTTTATCAAATATTTTCCTGAATTTCAACCTTTTGTTAACATATCGTCAAATCGTTGCAAAATCTCAGCATTTTTCCACCAGTTTTGGGCAAAAGTTGAGGAAATCGCCCGAAATTAAAGAGAATTTTATGCCGTCACGTTCACCCGTAAAGGCAAAATTTTGCGAAGAGCCGTGAAGATGCGCATAATAGCACCGCTTTATTTCTTCTTCTTTCAGCACGCTGAAAATTTCTTCACACACGGCTTCCCTGTTCAAGGGAGGGTAATGCAGAAAAACAACCGGTTCACCGCCGAGTTTTTTTGCCTCGGCAATAGACATTCTTAACCTTCCCGCTTCACGCAAAAGCACCTTTTTATCCTTTTCGCCGTCATAGAACCAGCCTCTCGTTCCGCACACGGAAACGTCACCTATTCGGTAAGCGTTGTTAAAAAGGATATTCAAACTTGAAAAACCGTTCTGTTCAAAAAAATTATCGGCTTTTTTCTTTGTACTCCACCAATAATCGTGGTTGCCTTTCATTATCAGCTTTTTTCCGTTCAAATTGTCAAGAAATTTAAAATCTTCTTTTGCTTCTTCAATATTCATTGCCCACGAAATGTCACCGGCAATAACTACGGTATCATCCTTTTCCACAACACTGTTCCAATTTTTTTCAAGTCTTTCTTCAAAATTCTGCCAGCCCTTGAAAATATCCATCGGCTTATCCGAACCGAAAGACAAATGAGTATCACCTATTGCGAACAATGACATAAATATTTCCTTCCTGAATAAAACACTTAAAAACGCTTACAATAACATTGCTTTGAAAAAAAGCAAATTTATAACGGAGGCGAAAATAAAAATGGAAAAAGATACTATCAAAGAAATTTCATGTAACGCAAAAAATTGTGTTTACAACGAAAACGGCTGCAAATGCAGTGCAGGTCATATCGAAGTCGGCACAAGTACAGCTTCAAAATCGAGTGAAACTTGCTGCTCAACTTTTAAAGCCTGCTCAAGCTGTGACAGTTGCAACATCTGACGATTAAATTCCTAACATTTTAAAGACGACCTCAGTCATCTCGGGTTTCGCACAAATTTCCGTAAATCTCGGTTTTCTGCCTTTAAGGTTTGCAAGCTGCGGCGGACATTTTACACCCGAAACCCGAGCAAGTTCACTGACGGTTTCAAATTCGTCACCGCACTCACAGCCATCCTCTATTGCACCGAGAACCGCTGCCGAGAATTTATAAGGATTTGCGGTTGAAGCGATAACCGTAACGGTATCGTCCCCCGTTCTTTCTACATAATCTTCATAAACCTTTATTGCAACGGACGTGTGCGTATCGGGAAGATAATTTTTTTCTTTAAAGCTCTTTGCGATTGTTCGGCTTACCTCGTCATCATTACAAAAACCTGCGTCGAAATCTTCCGAAAGCTTTTTAAATACTTCCTCGCTTACCGTATACCTGCCCTCTGAAGAAAGCTTATTCATCATTTCGGAAACCGCCTTATCGTCGCAACCCGTAAGGTGATAAAGAAGTCTTTCGAGATTTGACGAAATAAGAATATCCATTGACGGCGACGTTGTTGTGAAAAATTCACGGTTTTTGTTGTACTCGCCCGTTTTTATAAAATCGGTAAGAACGTTGTTGGCATTTGATGCGCAAATAAATTTATTAACGGGAAGTCCCATTTGTTTTGCGTAATAAGCCGCAAGGATATTGCCGAAATTACCCGTGGGAACAACTATGTTTATCCTCTCGCCCGCAACGATTCTGCCCTCGGCAATAAGGTCGCAGTAAGCGGATATGTAATAAACCACCTGCGGAACAAGTCTGCCCCAGTTAATGGAATTTGCCGAAGAAAACTGCATATTGTTTTCTTCAAGTTTTTTGCGTATTTCTTTGTCGGTGAAAATTCTTTTAACGCCGCTTTGAGCATCGTCAAAATTACCTTTAATCGCACAAACGCTTACGTTTTCACCCTCCTGTGTTGTCATTTGCAATTTCTGCATGGGACTTACACCGTCGGACGGATAAAAAACGAGAATTTTCGTGTTTTCGACATCTTTAAATCCCTCAAGTGCCGCTTTTCCCGTATCGCCGGAGGTTGCAACAAGAATTACTATTTCTTTGCCCTCAGCCGTTTTCTTTGCGGAAACGGTAAGCAGGTGCGGTAAAAGCTGAAGTGCCATATCCTTAAAAGCACAGGTCGGGCCTCGGAACAATTCCAAAATGTACGACACATCGGTAAAGGGAACTACGGGAGCTACCTTTTCGCTGTCGAATTTTCCGGGCTTGTATGCGCCGTTTACGCACTTGTCGATTTCTTCTTCGGTAAAATCGGTAAGAAACAACGTCAAAATTTCCTTTGCTCTGCCGATATAATCCTTTTCGGACATTCTTTTGATGTCATCGAGTGAAATTTGCGGGAACGAAACGGGAACAAAAAGTCCTCCGTCTTCCGAAATTCCCTGTGAAATCGCTTTTGCGGAATCAACGGACACCGAATTGTTTCTTGTACTTGTATACTTCATAAAACATCCCTCTTTTTGGATATATTCATTTGATTATACCATATTTTATTTGCTTAGTAAATATCTGTGAGCGTTTTCATAAAAGATTTTGTCTGCAATCGACTTTGAAAAATGTATTTTGAATTTTTCGTAAAGCCCACCCATTTTATCTATTCCTTTAAGCTCGTCATCTATATCGCATCCGTCAAAATCACTGCCGATTGCAAGAACATCTTCCCCTCCGAGGTTCAAAATATGCTCGGCGTGGCGAAGCACGCTTTCGGCGGCATCACCCGAACCCAAAAACTTGTTATAAAAATTCAATCCTATCAGACCGCTTCGCTGAATGATGATTTTTATTTGTTCGTCTTTCAAATTTCTCGGATGATTATTAATTTCGCTGCAATCGGAGTGGCTTGCGATAAAGGAAGCATCAGTACATTCGCACAAATCGTAAAACGATTTTTCACTCAAATGCGAAACATCGGGAACAATGCCGAATTTAATCATTTCCCCTACCGCTTGCTTGCCGAAATCAGTCAAGCCGCAGTCTTTTTCGGAAAAGCATCCGCTTGCAAGCTCGTTTTCGCAGTTCCAGGTAAGTGTTATTATTTTAACGCCGTCACGGTAAAGCTTTTCGACATTTTCGATTTTGCCCGCCAAAGCGGACGCACCCTCAACGGCAAGAATCGCATTTTCGCAACACGCACATTCTTCTTTGAATTTTGAAAGCACATTGTTGTAATATTCTTCCGCCTGTTTTCCTCTTTTTTCATCGGGCATCCAAATTGCAAAGACCTGATGCCATTCATCAATATATTTAGCCTTTTCAAGAGAAATATCAAGGTCGTTGCTTTCTAATTTTTTATTTTTGAGATAACATTCGGTAATTGTATCGCAATGCAAATCAAAAAATTTCATTTATTCCACCTCAAACGCATTTACTATATGGTTTATAACCGTTTTGCCGTTTTCTTTTTTTACTTCCGCAACATCAAACCGAGGCTGTTTTTCGGTAAAGTTTTCCGAAAGATAAATTTCCGCCGTTCTTATAATTTTTCTTTGTTTTCTCAAATCCACAAATTCTTTCGGCTCGGCAATGCTGTTTTCGCCCCTTGCTTTGACCTCAACAAAGACAATATATTCGCCGTTCTCGGCAATAATATCAATTTCACCGAAACGTGTTTGAAAATTTCTTTTTATTATTTTATACCCGCTTTTTCTTAAAAACCTTGATACTTTTTCCTCTGCCTGAAATCCGAAGCGACCTAAATTCATCACTTTTCACCCGTTATTTTTTTCAAAAAGCTTCTTCTGTGTACAGGCGAAATACCGTATTCCGCTATTTTTTCATAGTGAAGCTTTGTTCCGTAGCCTTTGTGCTTTTCAAAGCAGTATTCGGGGTACCTTTCAGCCACTTCAAGCATAAACCTGTCCCTCGTTACCTTTGCGAGAATCGATGCGGCTGCAATCGACGGAGATTTCGCATCGCCCTTTACAAGCGTTCTTGCCTGAATTTCCAGCGGCGGCTTTTGATTGCCGTCAACAAGTGCTATATCGGCTTTGACATTTAAACCCTCAACCGCCCTTTTCATTGCAAGAAAAGTTGCTTGAAGTATGTTCATACTTTCTATTTCCTCCACGCTTGCGAAAGCTATCGAATAGGAAACAGCTTCACCGCATATGATGTCGTAAAGCTTATCACGCTTTTTTTCCGTAAGCTTTTTGCTGTCGTCAAGTCCTTCTATAATAAGTCCCTTGGGCATAATTACCGCCGCCGCACAAACAGGGCCGGCGAGAGGCCCTCTGCCTGCCTCGTCAACGCCGCAAACACTTTCAAAGCCCTGCTCATATGCTTGATTTTCAAAGGTATAATCCATACTTTTTTCCTCTCTTTACGAAAATAGGGGATGTAAAAAGCTTTCGTTTTTTACAGCCCCGCAATTTATTCAGGTATCGAATCAAGCGTAATCTTACCGAGCTTGCCCGCACGGTATTCGTCAAGCAAGGTTATCGCCGCTCGCTCCGTATTAATTTCTCCGCCCGATATGAGCATACCTCTTTTTCTGCCTATCATTTCGAGTATCTCGTAAGGCTCGCTGTTGTCAAAATCCGTTATTTTGTAACGTTCGGTCAGCCTTTCGGGATAATCCCTTTTCATAACCTCAAGAAATCTTACCGCCAGGCTTTCGCAATCGAGAATATCATCCTTGACCGATCCTATAAACGCAAGCTTATCGCCCACGGCGGGGTCTTCAAATTTCGGCCACAAAACACCGGGTGTATCGAGAAGCTCAATTCCCTCGCCTATCACAAACCACTGATTATGCCTTGTAACACCGGGCCTGTCCGCAACCTCGGCACGCTTTTTGCCCGCCATTCTGTTTATAAACGAGCTTTTGCCCGTGTTCGGTATGCCGACTATCATAACACGCAAGGCTCTTCCCTGCATACTTTTTTCTTCATACGATTTAATTTTTTCCGCAAGAACTTCTTTAATCAAAGGTCTGTAAAGATTAAGTCCTTTTCCGCTTTTACAGTCGGCGGCGATAGCCCGAACACCTTGATTTTTAAAATAATTAATCCATTTTTTTGTTGCGTTTTCATCTGCGATATCGCATTTGTTAAGCACAACAATTCTCGGCTTTCCCGAAACGATATCCGAAATTTCCGGATTTCGACTGCTCAAAGGAACACGGGCATCGACAATTTCGGTAACAGCATCAACCAAAGGAAGACTTTCCTTAATTTGGCGACGTGTTTTTGCCATATGTCCGGGGAACCATTGCACAACCTGATTTTGAAAATCACTTGCCATTTTATCAACCTCAAATTACAGTCCAATTGCCGACGGGAGAAATTCTGCCGACAACCGTTCCGTATATATATCTTACATCAATCATACCGACCGCATCCGAACGGCTGTCGGTAGAATCGTTTCTGTTATCACCCATTACAAAGACATATCCTTCGGGAACCGTTACGGGGCCTTCAAAATCCTCTTTGTTGTAAGTCGGGGAGGCAACGGTATAATCTCCATCTTCCGCTTTGCCGTCAATGTACACAATTCCCTCTTCAAAATCGATATCGACCGTTTGACCTTCAACCGCGATAATTCTTTTAATTATCGGCTCGTTAAAAGCATTCGGCTGAGTTATAACCACGATATCGCCTGCTTCGTGAGTGTTATCAAATGCCGTAACCATAAGCATATCGCCGTGATACAATGTCGGACGCATAGAACGTCCGCTGACCGTTGCGGTTCTGAACAGGAAAGTAAAAACAATCGCAATAGCGACAATGCCCGTCATAACAACCGAAGCGAAATCAAAAAGTGCCGAACCGCTTTTTTTCTTTTCCGCTGTTTCTTTCATTTCTTCCATGACGGCACCTCCTTTATCTGAAATTAATATATTCTATCTTTTCAAACGGGAAAACTCTCAAAATCACTCTGCCGAGGATATATTCCTCATCAACAAATCCTATTTGCGTGGAACGGCTGTCAAGAGAACCGTTTCTGTTGTCGCCCATTACAAAAACACAGCCCTTGGGAACCGTCACGGGGAATGTTACATCATAACTCAAGTTTGTTAAAGTATTGGTATAAGGCTCATCAAGTGCCTGACCGTTGACATATACAATACCCTTTAAAAAATCTATGTAAATTTCATCGCCCTCAACGCCTATAACACGCTTGATAACAGGCCCGTTTTCGTAAGTCGGTGGGGTTGCCACGACAATATCGCCTTGCTTTATATCGTTTTGCGTATGGCTTACAAGCAGCCAATCCTTATCGTTCAGCGTTTGCAGCATCGAAGTTCCGCTTACCTGAACCACTCTGAAAGCAAAGGTAAAAATCAAAAATATAACAACGAATGCCGCCATAACGGACGAAACCCATTCAAATGCGGATTTTTTCTTTTCGGAAGCCTCAGTTTCCGAATTGTAAATTTCGGCAGGCTGACCCAGCGAGTCAAAAACATATACGGTTTTTTCAGTTCTGCGTTTCATAAAACCAACTATTTCCTTAAAAAGATAATAAAAAGGCAAAAGGGGCAAGCCTGCTTTAGAAAAGTGCAGGCAATGCCCCAATAAATCCATATCGAGTTTATAGGGCTGAACCCTATATCAAAACAGACATCAGCCGATTTGCTCTTTAACCTTTGCAGCCTTACCGACTCTGTCACGAAGGTAGTAGAGCTTGCTTCTGCGAACTTTACCTGTTCTTACTGTTTCAACCTTTGCAACGTTGGGTGAGTTAACGGGGAATACCCTTTCAACACCTGTGCCGTAGGAAATACGGCGAACGGTAAATGTTTCGGAAACACCGCTGCCGCGTTTTGCGATAACAGTACCCTCGAAAACCTGAATTCTTTCTCTTTCACCTTCACGGATTTTAACGTGAACTCTTACTGTGTTGCCCACTTCGATAGCGGGTTTTTCAGCCTTAATGCTGTCCTGTGCAATCAATTTGAGTGCGTCCATTGAAATTTTCCTCCTTAAATAATTTGCGGCAATTCCGCTTTTTTACAGTCGTTCATTACACATTTACAATGGCAGAGGACCGACAGCTTCGTTGTCTTTCGGCAATGAATACAGTCTGTTTGCTCACGAAAAGCAAGTCAGACCTATACAAATGCTCTGATAGTATATCACAGAGCGAATAAAAAATCAAGTGTTTTTTAAAATTTATCTGAAAATTTCAAAATTTTCGGTAAGCAGACATTTTTTCTCGAATTTCTTGTAAATCGGCAATATTTCCGACCTTTTTTCTATTGCGGATATAAGAAGCTGCGGAGAAATGTTCACGGGATTTCCCGCCGACAAATCCACATTTACGGTAAGCGTGTTTGAGCAAACGGAGGATGAAAAATTAAAAATATGCTCGCCCAGAGCTACCTCTTTCATCACCTTTCGTCTTCCCTGCTTACCCTTTTTTTCGCAGACAAGATTTTTTTCGTCAACGGCTTTTTGGGAAAGCCGTGAAAACGCTCTTGCACTGTCTTCGCAGTCAAAATCCAAGGTAATTACATACCTGCCGTACCTTATTTCCTTTGCCGAGCAAAAGGGTTCCTCAACGCTTATCAAATCAAGTCCCTCCGGCATTTGGTCGAAAAGTCTTTCCTTAACCTCCCAAGCCGTAACGCCGTCTTCGACACGAATATCCACACATTCGCTTTCGCTTTCTATGCCCAAAGACAGCGGCAAAGGAAAAGTTATGTATGCGTGCGGATTAAACCCCTCCGTATACCACACTTTAAGTCCCGAACGCTTTATGGCTTTTGTCATGGCTCTCATCAAATCGAGGTGAGAGATATATTTTGCTCTGCCGACTTTTTTAAACCATATTCTAAGAGAGTTCACGACATTCACCTCCGCAAAGCTTATTGGCGGTACATCCGTTGCATTTTTCCCTGCAATTGGGTGTTGTTACACCGTCATACGCTCTTTTGTTTTCTTTTTCAAAAAACTTTTTCGGTATTCCGTAATCCATATGCTCCCACGGGAAAATTTCATCAAATTCACGTTTTCTGTTTGCGTAAAATGCGGGGTCAAGACCTGCCGTTTCAAAAGCCTGCATCCACTTATCGAAATCAAACTGATCGTCCCAACTGTCGAATTTGCATCCGAGCTTGTAAGCATTGTAAAGAACGGCAGAAAGGCGTCTGTCGCCCCTCGCCAAAACGCCTTCAAGCAAACTCATATGTGAATTGTTCCAGCCGATGTTAATTTTTTTCGTATTCACGCTGTTTTTGAGAAGCTCCTGCTTATATTCGATGGTTTTGATATCATCCTGTGCCTCCCACTGAAACGGAGTAAACGGCTTCGGAACAAACGATGCCACGCTGATATTTACGTTTACCCCCCTGCCTTTCGGCTTGTCGGGATTTCTGTAATACTCATCCACAACCTTTTGCGAAAGCTCCGCAATCGCACGGACATCATCCTCGGTTTCGGTGGGCAAGCCTATCATAAAATAAAGCTTTACTCCTGTCCAGCCTTTTTGGAAAGCTTTTCTTGAGGACGACAAAATTTCTTCCTCCGTAACATTTTTGTTTATTACGTCACGCAGCCTTTGCGTGCCTGCTTCTGCGGCAAAGGTAAGTCCGCTTTTTCTGATTTTAGCAAGCTTTTCCGCAATTGAAGAACTGAAATTATCTGCTCTCAAAGACGGCAGGGAAATATTGATTTTTTCATCGAGCGTCCATTCAAAAAGTCGGTCGAGAAGCTCCTCAAGTCCCGTATAGTCGCTTGTGCTGAGCGAACAGAGCGAAATTTCCTCATAACCCGTTTTTTCGCAAATGGATTTGCACTGCTCATTGACCGTTTCGGGACTTTTTTCTCTTATCGGTCTGTAAAGAAATCCTGCCTGACAAAATCTGCATCCTCTTATACATCCTCTGAAAATTTCAACAACCGTTCTGTCGTGAACAGGCTCGATAAAGGGTACGACAAACTCCGTCGGAGCGAACATCGTATCAAGGTTTTTGACAACTCTTTTTTTCACCTTTTCGGGGGCACCGTTCAAGGCTTTGATTTCCTTAACCGTTCCGTCCTCTTTATAGCTTACATCATAAAATGCGGGGACGTAAACACCCTCTATTTTCACCGCTTCTTTTAAAAATTCCTCTTTTGTGCTGCCTTTTTTCTTATGAAGTTTAAGCAAATCGATAAGCTCGTTTGTAACCTCCTCGCCTTCGCCTGGCAAAGTAATATCCACAAAATCCGCAAAAGGCTCTGCATTGCAAACACATGAGCCGCCTGCGATGACGATGGGGGTAAGGCTTGTTCTATCCTTTGAATAAAGCGGAAGTCCCGCCAAATCGAGCATATTCAAAACGTTTGTATAGCTCAATTCATACTGCATAGTAAAGCCGATAATATCGAAATCCTTTATCGGGTCGCCGCTTTCCAAAGCGTAAAGAGGAATGTCGCTTTTACGCATTTCCTCTTCCATATCCGTCCACGGTGCGAAAACTCTTTCGCACCACGCATCCTCACGCTCGTTTACAAGGGAATAAAGTATCTTCATTCCGAGGTGCGACATTCCTATTTCATATGTGTCGGGAAAACAAAACGCATACCTTATATCGATTTTATTTTTATCCTTAATAACACTGTTAAATTCGCCGCCCGTGTATCTTCCGGGTTTCTGAACATATTGCAGTGCATTTTCAACTTTTTTAGAAAGCACCTTATCACTTCACTTTCACAATTTTAAATTCGCCTATTTCAACTCCGTCAACGGTTTCGCCTATTTCGAGTGAAAGGCATCCGTTTACGAAAACATCTTTCGGCAAAATGTAGCTTGCCGAAAAGAATCCCGGAGCTAAGTACATTTTATCGTATTCGGGGTTTCTTTCACCGCCGTATGTATTGCCGCTGAAAATCGTTTTTTCGTTCGCTTTTATATAGTGCGTACCTTTTCTCAAAGTGTCCTTTGCGTGGTATGAAACAATAAGCTTATAGTCACAGTCTGCTGTAAAGCCTCCCAAATTTGCATTGAGAGAGTAGTGGTCATACGCTTTTACAAGCGACATCGGAATGTCGCCGCCGCTGTTTGCGGGAGTATCCGCAAGAACGTTCATATACGGCTCGCCGTGCTGCTGCACGGCATTAAGCAGCTCATACCCATGCTCGGCAAATGAAAAATAAAACTCATCATCATCAACCTTATTTCTCAGCAAAACTTTTTTCATATAACCGCACGGGTCATCCGTTTGTTTTGCTTGTGAAATTTTTTTGATAAGCCAACGTCTGTCGCTGACAGGACTGTCTGCCGTGTCAAGCACCGCACCTCGTTCCCAGCTTTCCGCAGAATGTCTTTCAACGCTTGTCTGCATACCTACAAGCTCGAACAGTCTGTCACCGAGAATTTCTATTTCTCTACGCAAGGTTTTGTAATTCTCATCAAAATCCGTATGCAAAATTTCTTCGGCTTTTTCCAAATCGTTTCTGAAAACATACTCCGACGCTTCGTCTATGAGGTCAATTTCAAAGCTCCTTCTCATTTTGGCAAGCATATCAAACTCTGCCCTGTAAAGGTGCATAACAAAACGCCAATTTTCGTAAAGCTCGGGATGTGATTTCAGAATGTTTACGAAAGAAAAAAGAGTGTTATCTATGTTCGGATTTTCAATCGGGTCGCCTATCCAATTATATTCAAGTCCGATTATCGCTTCGGCGCACTCCTTAAACGGCACGTTCGGGAAGAAAAGCCTTGAATAATCTTCGAGAATATTTTTTACACTTTCCGTTTTATCCCACTCAAGTCTTCCCCAAACAAATTTATTTACGTCATCATTAACGCCCTCCGAATACGAAACACTGCCGACGGTATAGGGTGACTTCAATGCGTGTATTCTTTTAAACTCCATCGGTCTGGGGTTTACGCTTTCACGTCCGTTGACTGCGGCAAGCGAATAGTGCCACGCCTCCGACGGGTACTGAACGGAATACTCACACCTTACGTTGTGAGTGATATCGGGATAAAACCTTATGGGAAATTCGGGATTGATTCTTTTTCTGAGTTCATCTATCTCCATTGCCCTGTTAGGCCCTTGGATAACTCCGGTAATGGCACCGTTTGGGGAATTGTTAATGCTTTGAACGAAAGCATCACCCCAACCGGGAATACCTCTCGGCATTTGTGCGGACGGCCACATTTGGACATTCGGCTTTACCTTTCTTACTTCCCTTGCCGTCTTTACGCACCTTGAAACAAACTGGTCTGCGGGATAATCTCCGGGGTCTCCGCCGGGCGGAAAAATTATATCTATTCTTTCGGCATCGCTCAAAACTTCCCTGCGTCTTATTGCCGAAGCGTCCTCGTCAAGCTCATCGTTCGGGTACCACACGGAAACATCCATATCAAGCTCGTTTGCATAATGGGAAGATTTTTCCATATGCTCTTTCATATCCCATTTCATCAAACGGTTATAGCTGTTTTTTTCATCGGGATATTCGGGTGGAAGAAGCTCTGTGGTGTTTGTTCCGAAAAGCATAAGGTCAATAAAATAATCACGGAACCTTTCGGGACTCCACGCATCATATGTATTCGGTTTTGTTCTGTATGCGTTCTGATGTCCTCTGATTCTTTTGTCGGGGAAATGCTTTCCCAATATATCCGCAATGAGGGTAATTTCCCCGTTTTCAAAAACGGTTTTCATCAAAAATTTACCCATACCGAAAATCAATCCTCTTACGGTATGTGCGAAAATTTTCATTTCACCGTCATCAAGCTCTATTTCAAAGCAATCCTTATTCGGCAGCCGTTCTTTTCCGCAAATCACAAAAGAAACGCTCGGCTTTCCGCATTTTATCTGCGGCTTTTTCCCCGTTCTTTTTTCAATTTCGTCAGAAAAAATTTCCGCTGCCTTGATTTCTTCTTTTTCTTTTGCCGTTATACATAAATCAGTAAAATTAAATTTCATTTTGCTTTCTCCGATTAAAACAGGTGTTTGAAAAAGTATTGCGTTTTCTTATATGCGAATTTAAAAAACAGTGAAACTTTGTAAAAAAAGTCCGCAGTTTTTCCGTATTCGCCCTTAATTTTCACTGTGCTGCCCGTGTCTTCAAGCTCAATAAAAACAGCGTGAGGCACATTACCATCCGTAATTGAGTTTGGGGAATGGATTGAAAGCATAAGCCTGCCGTCAAGGTCGGTAAAAATCATTCCGTGTCCGCCGTCATTTTCATGATAATAGCCTTTGCTGTAAAGCGGAAACAGCTCATGCTTCCATTTTCCGTCTATCTCTCCGTTTGAGCTTTTGGCAATTCCCACACAGTATCCGCTTCCGATAGCCGAATTTGACCAAAGAAGAATTAAGCTTCCGTCATTCGTTCTGTAAGGAAACGGACCGTCGGTCACACCGCTCGTTGACCAAAGCGGGTCATTTGCATCAAACATTTTTATAGGCTCACTTACAAATTCGGACAAATCCTCATTCAGCTTTGCATAGGACATATCACCGATTTCATCCGGCATACTTGTCCATTCGTGGACAAAAATCATCCACTTATCGCCGTTTTTATCTATGTAAAGAGAGCCGTCGATGCAGTCCCAGCTTTTCGGTGTTATATGCCCGTCCGAAATTTCTTCAAACGGACCGAGCGGACTGCTGCTTTTAAACACGCTTACACCCCTGTGACCTGTTGATTCGGACATATATGTCGCAAAGAGATAAAAGCTTCCGTTATGGTAATAACATTCGGGTGCCCAATAACAACCGATACCGTCAAAGCTTTCATCACTGTCAGCCTCAAAGACATTGACGGGGCCTGCCCAATTTTCGAGGTCTTCGCTTACATAACAGCCGTAGCCGTCTTTCGTTGCGGCGCCGGTTCCGTACATATAATACTTATTTTCATACACCAGCACACAAGGGTCACGGATGAAAATGTCTTCCGTCTTTTTCAAAGATGTCATATCGACAATGCCGTCTTCAACACCTGCGAAAGCAGGAAGTGAAAGGGAAAACAGCATCAAAAGCACAAAAAACAATGACAAAAGCTTTTTCATACTCCACACTCCCCGATAAATTAATCAGTCAAGAAAATCTTTAAGCTTTTTGCTCCTGCTGGGATGACGAAGCTTTCTGAGTGCCTTTGCTTCAATCTGACGTATTCTTTCACGGGTAACGTCAAATTCCTGACCTACTTCTTCAAGAGTTCTGGGATGTCCGTCATCAAGACCGAAACGCAGGCGAAGAACTTTCGCTTCCCTCGGAGTAAGCGTTTTTAAAACTGCGGCAAGCTGTTCTTTAAGAAGCAGCATCGACGCCGCATCCTGCGGTGCCAAAGCATCGTCATCGGGAATGAAATCACCGAGATGGCTGTCCTCCTCCTCACCGATGGGAGTTTCGAGCGAGACGGGTTCCTGTGCCACCCTCATAATTTCACGAACCTTTTCAACGGGAAGATTAAGCTTTTCCGCAATTTCTTCGGCGGAGGGGTCACGTCCGTTTTCGTGAAGAAGCTGGCTGTTTGTCTTTTTAACCTTATTGATGGTTTCGACCATATGGACGGGGATTCTTATTGTTCTTGCCTGGTCGGCAATTGCCCTTGTTATTGCCTGACGAATCCACCATGTAGCGTAAGTTGAAAACTTAAAGCCTTTTGTATAATCGAACTTGTCAACAGCTTTGATAAGTCCCAGATTTCCCTCTTGAATAAGGTCAAGGAACTGCATACCTCTGCCGACATATCTTTTTGCAATGCTTACGACAAGTCTGAGGTTTGCCTCGGCAAGTCTTTTTTTGGCTTTCGGATCATTTTCGGCAATACGAATTGCAAGGTCGATTTCTTCTTCCGGGGTAAGAAGCGGAACACGTCCGATTTCTTTGAGATAAACCTTAACGTGATCCTCCATTGCCGCATTTTTCGGGTCACTGCCGACAACGCCGAGTTCGAGATTTTTGCTCAAATCATCATCGAAATTGAGCGATTCGAGGTTGACATCTTCAAGGTCATCGATAATTTCGATGTTCTGGTTTTCGATAGTATCATAAAAGCTTTCAAGCTCCTCAATGCTCAAATCGAGTTCCATAAGAGCGAGGTCAATTTCCTGAGTAGAAAGCTTTCCCGCTGCCTTTCCCTTTTCGAGAAGCACTTTGAGAGATGATTTCTTTTCCGGTGCATTTGCGTTATTGTTTTCCATATTCTTTCTCCTTCTGATATGTAAAATTTCTTTATTTTTTTATATTTTTAAATATATCCGCAAAATCTTCATCCGACATTGCCGACACTTCCTCGGAAGATTTTTTATTTTTTGCTTTTTTGAGCGTTTCTATACATTCCCGACATTCTTCCAATGTATCGCTTACATTATTGCAGATATCGGAAAAATAAGTTATTCTGCCCATTTCATCCGCACTGAATTTATCTCGAAAGGATGAAATTTCCAAGCTTCTTTCTTCTTCGAGAAGCTTCAGCATAACGCTTATTACCCTTTTGTTAAACGAAGTTACGAACAAATCCTCCGTCAATTCTTCTTTAAGCTTTTTGTAAAAATCGGGATTTCTGAAAAGCGTGATGATTATAATTTCTTCCGCTTTTGCCTGAAGAACAAATTTCTTTTTATCGGGATTGATTTTATCCTCTGCGTGTACGCACAAATTTTTCGCTTGCGTAAAAAGTTCTCTTTTCGCTTTTCTTCCCGCAGAAGACAGGTTCTTTTTGATTTCCTGACGTATTGCCTCCGCACCCACACCCGTCATGGAAGACAGCTTCAGGCAATACGTTTCACGTTCAATCGAGCTTGAAAGCGTTGACAAAAAGCGTGATGCCTCTTTCAGAAAATTCACCTTGCCGTCGGGAAGCGACAAATCATATTTTTCACCGATTTTTATAAGATTAAATTCGATATCGTTTTCCGCCCCGTCGAGTAGCGACTGAAAACGTTCTTTGCCGTGTTTTTTTATTATTTCATCGGGGTCTTTGCCGCCGCTTAGGCTCAGCACCCTTACTTTAAGACCGGAATCGGAAAAAATCTGCATTGCCCGCTTTGTTGCTTTCTGACCTGCTTCGTCCGAATCGTAAGACAAAACCACCTCATCCGTATATCTCTTTATCAGCCTTGCCTGTTCCTTTGTCAGTGACGTTCCGAGACAAGCCACGGCATTTGTAAAGCCTGCCTGATGCAGTGCTATGACGTCCATATATCCTTCTGCGACAATCAAAAAATCTTTGTTTGAAGATTTTGCGAAATTCATAGCAAACACTTCATTGCTTTTTTTGTAAACCAAAGTATCCGATGTGTTTACATATTTCGGCTTTGAATCATCAAGCACACGTCCGCCGAAGCCTATTACATTACCTCTTATATCGATTATCGGAGTCATCATACGGTTTCTGAAATTGTCGTAAAATCTTTCGCCGTTTTTTGTGCTTTTTTTAACCAAATCGGCTTCATAAAGCTCGTTTAAAGAAAAGCCTTTCGACTTCATATGATTTATAAGAGCATCCCAAGAATCGGGCGCATATCCCAAACCGAAATGCTTTATCGTCTGCGGTGTCAAGCCTCTGTCCGCAAAATATTTAAGAGCGTGTGAATTTTTCTCATCGAGCAAAGCGGAATGAAAAAACCTTGCCGCTTCACGGTTAGCCGCCAAAATCCTCGTTTTCTTTTTGTGCAGGCTGTCATCATAGCCCTCCTGCGGCATCGAAATTCCGGCACGCTCCGCTAAAAATTTAAGTGCTTCTATATAATCGAGATTTTCGATTTTCATCGTGAAAGTAATCGCATCTCCGCCGGCACCGCAGCCGAAGCAATAAAACGACTGCGTATCCTCATAAACCATAAAAGACGGAGTTTTTTCATTATGAAAAGGGCATAGTCCTTTGTGGGTTCTGCCCTGTCTTCTCGAATCAAGCGAAACATATGACGAAACAAGCTCCGTAATATCGGTTCTCATTTTAAGCTCTGATAAAAAATCTTCGTTTACCGCCATTTGCCCACTCTCCCTTTCATTCTAATTCAGCCAAGATTTCGGCACAAACAAATCGTTAAATACGTTCACGGCATATCTGTCCGTCATTCCGGCAATATAATCCGTCACCGCACGCTCTATGCCCTCGTTTTCCGCCGTTCTTTTCATTTCGACGGAAAGCTTGTCCGGATTTTTAAGATAAAAGCCGTAAAGCCATTGAAGCATATCCACTGCCTTATGCTCCTCACCCTTACACACGGGGTTCGTGTACACGTTTTTAAACATAAAATCGTGTAACTCACCAAACGCTCCCGCCGTTTCCGAATCGAGAACTATGTCATCCGTGCTGTTGGAAATTGCAGATATGACAAGGGTGTTTATTCTTTTTGATTTACTGTATCCGAGAACGTCCCTTATTTCCTTGGGAATATCATTTTCACTCATCACACCCGCACGTTCGGCGTCGTCAATATCGTGGTTGAGATAAGCTATTCTGTCGGCAAGACGCACCAATCTTCCCTCAAGGGTAAATGCCTGCTCGCCCTTTGTGTGACACTTTATTCCGTTTAGAACTTCCTCGGTAAGATTAAGTCCCAAACCGTCTTTTTCTATAACATCGGCAACTCTGACGCTTTGTATGTAATGCTTAAACCCGAAAGGAGCCACGGCATCAAGCGCACGCTCGCCCGCATGACCGAAAGGAGTGTGTCCCAAATCGTGTCCCAAGGCTATGGCTTCCGTCAAATCCTCATTAAGCCTTAATGCTCTTGCCATTGTGCGTGCTATTTGCGAAACCTCAAGCGTATGCGTAAGACGTGTTCGGTAATAATCCCCTTCGGGAGACAGAAAAACCTGTGTTTTGTGTTTAAGTCTTCTGAAAGATGAGCAATGGATTATTCTGTCACGGTCACGCTGATACTCCGTGCGGACGCTGCAACTGCTTTCTTCTCTTTTTCTGCCTTTTGTTTCATCCGAAAACGAAGCATAAGGTGACAAAGTTAAATGCTCAATCTCGACAGTTCGTTGTCTTATTGTCTTTTCCATACATCACACCGCCTTAAAACATCTTTTCATAACTTATATACAACTGTTTTTGCGGTTTTCCTCTTTAAATTTCGATTTTTTTACATCGCACAGAAAATTTCACCTGTTTTTTCGGCAAAAAACCTTCCGTTACTTACGTCCGTAAGTATTTCATTGAACTTTTCGAGCTTTTCCTGTGCAATTCTGAATGTGACCTTTACGTTATCGGCAAAATCTGTGCCGTCAATTTTTCCGCCGTTTTCCTCGATAAGCGAAGGTAGCTTGCCGTAAAACGAATAGTCGCACTTAACTTCGGCTACGGCACAAAGCTGCATTGTTACTATTTTGCCCGCTTCCACAGCTATTTTTGCCGTATGTGAATATGCCCTTACCAAACCGCCCGCTCCGAGCAAAGTTCCGCCGAAATATCTCGTTGCGACAACGGCAACATCAACAATCTCGGCTTTCAGCAAAACGTCAAGCACGGGTATGCCGGCAGTTCCCTGCGGTTCTCCGTCGTCACTGTAACGTCTTGTCATCATATCACGCAGGACATAAGCATAAACATTGTGCGTTGCATCCCAATGCTTCTGTTTTATTTCATTAATAAAGCTCATCGCTTCTTCAACGGTTTTAACAGGCTTGACATAGCCGATAAACCTTGACTTTTTTTCCGTAAATTCATCATGCGCCGATTCGCAAACCGTTTTGTAGCTTTGCACGTCAAAACCTCCTTAAACAGAAAAGGCAGACAACTTTCCTCAAAAAATTGTCTGCCGTTATCTTCTGTTAAAATGATGCTCAAAAGCAATTATTTGTCAAGATTGAAACGCTTCTTAAATCTGTCTACACGTCCGCCTGTATCAACAAGCTTCTGCTTACCTGTGAAGAACGGATGACAGTTTGAACAAATATCTACACGCATATCAGCCTTGGTTGAACAAGTCTTGTAAACAGCTCCGCAAGCACATTTAATTTCAGTTTCCTGATAATTAGGATGGAGTCCTTCCTTCATTTTTTGTCACCTCTTTCATTAATTGGCATATAACAAAGGTAATATTAACACAAATCAAAACAAAATGCAACTGTTTTTTTGAAATTTTTTATTTTGTTTTATATTTGCACCGTTGTTTCAAGATAAAACGAATAGAGCAATGCTTCTTTTACATTTTTGCCCATACACTCTTTAACGGCTCTTTTGTAAATTTCAAGCTGACCGCAGTAACGGTCTTTAAGCACCTGCGAATCGGTCACTCTGTCCGTTTTGTAATCCACAATCACAATTTCGTCGTCTTCTTCAAACGCACAATCCAGAATACCCTGAACCACAACTTTTTCCTCGGCAAATTTTTTCGGCAAGCTTTCGTCAAATTCGCACGGTGACATTCCTATTATGAACTTCTTTTCCCTGTAAACCTTTTCGGATTTTAAAATTCTTTCAAACAAAGGCGAAGAGAAAAAGCGTTCGAGCTTTTTGATATCCAAACTGTTTGCCTGAATTTCGCTTAAAAAGCCTTTGTCTTTCAGCCTTGCGATTTCGCTTATTAAATCCGTTTTGGCTTTTTCGTAATCGCAAAACTGCATAAAAGAATGCATTGCAGTACCCCTGCCTGCCGCAGTAAGCGAGGTTTTGTTCAGAAAAGCCGGTCTTTCGGATGCGAAAAATTCACGGTCAACGGTTTTGTCGAATGCCGTTGAAGCGCCTCTTTTTGCAAGAACATCGGACAAAGCCGCAAACGGGTACACATAACCGATATCGCTTTTTATTTTGCTCAAATAGTTTAAATCCGCTTTGCCTGTTTTTTCTTCCGTTTCGGCTGTGGATGTACATTTCGGCAAGCTGTCGACAAGCTTGATTTTAAGTTTGAAATCGGCAGGTGCTTTACGCACATCGGAAAATCCAGCTTTAAAACGTAAAGAATCCGAATCGGGGTGTCCGACAGCCACGGCACACAGCCATTCAAGATAATTTGAAGAACGCCTTACCGCCACGGGGTTTATTTTTTCTCCGAAAGATATTATCGACGCCTTTGCGAGTGTTTTTGAAAAATCTTTGGGAGAGCCGACTATAACAAGTTTCTCCTTTGCCCTTGTCATTGCGACATAAAGCACACGCATATCTTCCGACAATTCGGTTTTTTCCTTATCGGTTTTTACGGCAATGCGGCTGAGTGTTTCGTACTTAATCATACGCTTTGTGTCTATCCCGACAATTCCAACACCGCTTTTCGGATGTGAAAGCAAATCGTTTGAAAGGGAACGTCGGTTGAACTCTTTTTCCGTTTCAGCCAAAAAGCAAACGGGAAACTCCAATCCTTTGCTGCGGTGAATTGTCATAACGGAAACGGAATTTTCATTATCCGATGAAGCTTGTGAGCTTTTTACCGAAACGGTTTTTTCGATTTTTTCAAGCTGTCTTACAAAGCCCGAAAGCCCTACCTCGTTTTCCGAAGAAAAATTATCGGCAAAAGCTCTGAATATGTCAAGATTCTCACGTCTTCCGGCACCTCTGTCCCACGAAGAAACAATGGCTTTGTAGCCTGTTTTTCGCAAAACGTGCCTTACAAGCTCACCCGGTGTCACGGTTTGAGAAACAAGACGGAAAGACGAAAGCATATCAAGAAATTTTTTGCATTTTTCATCCCCGTTTTCGGCACAAAAAGCGACAGCCGAATAAAAGCTCCCCGACTTGCAGTTTATTCTTATCTTCGCAAGCTCGTCAGCCGAAAAAGCAAAAATCGGTGACATCATAACCGCCAGCAGCGGCACATCCCTGACGGGGTTGTCTATTACCTTTATCAAAGAAAAAAGCGTCCGCACTTCTTCTGTTTCAAACAAATTTTCGCTCTCGTCCGCATGAGCGTTAATACCCATATCATTGAGTGTTTGAACAAAAAGCGGAATACTCTTGTTTGTCCTTAAAAGAATTGCAACATCACCGAACTTAAATCTGCCGTCCTCACAAATCGACTTGATTTCCGAAGCTATATGAACAGCCTGTGCTTTTGAAGGCTCGACATCTTCAAAAGCGGAGCTTTCGATTATGTGCATTTCGCAGCAAGTGTCGTCTGTTTCGGGGTAAGAAGCACCTGCTTTCAGAGTTTCACGCTCATCATACTCTATATCCCCCGCACCCTCGCTCATAAGTCCGCAAAATATAAAATTAACAAATTCCGTTATTTCTTTTCGACTTCTGAAATTACTGTCAAGAGTTATCGTTGACGGAAAAAAGGGATTTTTCCTGTCATAATCGGTAAAGGTTTTTCTTTTATCGAGAAAAATTTGAGGCGTTGCTTTTCTGAAACCGTAAATGCTCTGTTTAACGTCGCCCACGAAAAATAAATTTTCGCCGTTGCGGGACACTGCATCGAAAAGAATATCCTGTGCTTCGTTTGTATCTTGATATTCGTCAATCAGAATTTCCTTAAACTGTTTTGAATACTCCTGTGCAAGAGGAGTTTTTATCAGCTTTCCGTCTTCTTCAAGAACAAGCAAATCAAGTGCCATATGCAGCACATCGGAAAAATCGGCACAGTTTTTTTCAATTTTCATTTTTTCAAATCTGTCAAAAAATTCAAGCGTGAAGCGTGAAAGCATTTTGACAACCGGTGAGAGCTTTTCGACATCGCATCTGTTATCTTTTGATGAAATGCCGATTGAAGACACCGATTTTTTATAAAGTGCCTTGTAAAAATCACGAATTGCTTTGGCGTTTTCGGAACTTGTGCATTTAAGAGACGATTTGAGAGTATTCAGCTTGACAAAAGGATTGGAAAGCGTCAGCTCGATAATTTTATCCCAATTTTGCTCGGTAAATTTTTTCGGCATTTCTTTAAGCAGCTTATCGAAAAACTCAATGTCGCTGATAAATGCCGGGGAATAAACCTCACAAGATACCTCATCCGATTTCAAAACTCCGCAACCTCTTTCGGCAAGAGCTTTGCAATAAAGAATGTCTTCACGAAAGCTGTCAATAACCGTTACGGCAAAGTCATTTGTAAAATCCGTTTTTTCACATCCGAGACGTCTGTCGATTTCCTCAATCCACTTTTTCGGATTCATATAAGACGACGCAAAATCGTAAAGGCTGTAAACCAACTCTTTGAGCAGCTTATCATCATTGGATTTTGTAAACATATCCGCAAGGACGAGGAAATCGGCACTTCCCTCATCATAAAATTCCTCTGCTGTTTCCTCATAAGCCGAATCCATAATGCTGCGAATACCCGACTCGTCAAGCAGCTTGTAATCGCTGTCAAGCGGTATTGCCTGCGTGTTTTGTCTTACGACATCACCGCAAAAGCTGTCTATCGTTGAAATTTTCGCACATTTAAGAAGCATCTGCTGTCTTAAAAGACGACTTTTTCTCTTGATATCCTCTTCGGCTGAAATTATTTTTGAAAGCTCACCGCTTATTTTATTTTTCATCTGCAATGCGGCAGCTCTTGTGAATGTTACGATTAAAAGCTCGTCAACGGAGCATGGGTCATTTTCATCGGTAAGTCTTTCTATTACTCGTTTTACCAAAACCGCCGTTTTTCCCGAACCCGCCGCAGCGGAAACCAAAACGGTTCCGCCCCGTGCGTAAATAGCGTCCCTCTGAGCGGGAGTCCAATTAACTTCCGACACAATCATTCACCGTCCTTTTCGAGAAAATCAAATATTGCCTCATTTTTTGCGGCAACTATTTCACGTCTTGCATCTTCATCACGATTTAAGCAAACATCCGAATAATCGCAAAAATCGCAAGCACTTTCACTGCCGTTTACAAGAGGCAAAGCATCGGCTCTTCCGTTATGAAGCTCGTTGCCCATACGCTCGATTATTTCATCAACCTTTTGTTTGAGTTTTCCGAGCTGTGCCATCGTTGCCACAGAACCCGTAAATGTGATTTTATTATCCTTGTCATCCTTAATTTTAACGTCAATTATCTGCGAAGACACCTCACGGTCCATACCGTATACCACATCTTCGTGTGCCAAAACAAGCCCGGAATATCTGCTTTCTTTTTTTCTCTTTTTTTCTATGTCTTCCTTTGAAGCGTAACGCTCCGTTCTGATTTGCGAAACACTTGCAGGCTTATACAAAACTCCTGCGGGAACACAGTTTTCGTAAATTCCTTTTCCGTTTTGTCTGATTGCGAAAAGATAAATAAGCATCTGCATATTTATGCCTTCCAAAACCTCATAAAGCTTAAACTCTTTTTTGCCTGTTTTGTAATCGACAACACGGACGTATTTCTGCCCGTTCTTTTCCATTACATCAACACGGTCAACAAGTCCTCTTACAAAAACCTTGCCCCCCGAAGCAAGAGGGATTTCATAAGGCTGAACATCGCCGTCAAAATCGATTTTAAGTTCAAAGCCTTCAGGCACGAAATCGCTTACGGAAAACTCCTCTATTATCTGCAAAATAAGCTCATAAACCGTCTTTTCAAAGCGTGCGTATAAAAAAGAAAACCGTTTTGTTTTGTTTTCCTTTCCGCCCATCGAAATTTCGGCATACTCAGTCAGAATTTCGGTAATTACTTTTTTCAGCTCATCCTCGCTCATTAACCTGAGCTTTTCCAAGCCGTAATTTTTAATAAGCTTTTCAAGGCAGTAATGGACAACAGTTCCCCTTTGTCTGGGACTGATTTCGGCTTTTTCTTCCGGTTTTGCACGCAAACCGAATTTACAGAAATATTCAAACGGACACTTATTGAAAACTTCGATTCTCGAAGCCGAAAGATGCATAACCTTTCCGTAAAGCTCTTGTGCCGTGTTCTTATCGTTTATTACCGTTTTTCCTTTTGAAATGTATTTTTCGAGTGCTTCGAGTTGATTTTTATATTCTTCCTGCCCTTTTTCGGAAAAATATTTTTTTAACGCATTGGCTTTTTCATCATCCGTTTTCCATTTTTCCGCCGCTACCTCAAAGGCGCTTGTTTCGCTGAAAACGTAGTCATATATATCGGTTTTTTCCGCATCGGTAAATTTACAGTTCGGAAATATCGTTTTGATTTCCTCGACAATTTCAGACGGAGCAAGCTCTCCGGAAAGTGAGCGGTTGCAAAAAGAAACATAAATTTTTTCCGATGCGGTGCAAAGCGTATGGTAAGCAATAAACCGTTCTTCCATAATTCTGTCAAGCACGGGCAAATTCAAATCAAGTCCCGCATTAAGCAGCACGTTTCTTTCTCTGTCACTGAAAATACCGGCACTTGACGGCGTTTTCGGAAAAACACCGTCGTTTGCTCCGACCAAAAAAACAATTTTGGGAGACGCTACCCTTGTCCTCTCCGCACTGCCGACAAGCACCTCGTCAAGCCCCTGCGGAATGTTTCCTATTTCTTCATTTGAGATAATCGTGTTGAAAAGGTCATAAATTTCCGAAACGGGTTTAACATCATCAGCCACAACAGAGGCAAAGCTGTCCAAAACGGAAATAACCGTCTGCCATATTCTTTCCTGTTCAATCGACAGCTCACGCTCGTTCATTTCTTCAAGATTTATTGCGATTTTTTTCAGGTTTTCGTCTGCGTGAGTATTCATAAGAAGCTTATAAATTTCTTCCGCAGCTTTTTTCCCGCTTACCTTTTCCGAAACAGCTTTTTTAAATTCCGCAAGCGGTTTTACGGCTGTTTTTCTCAAACGGTTCAGCCTTTCAAGCTCCTGCCTGTCACTTTCCAGAAATTCTTCTCCGTAACCTCTCGGATTTTCCGTCCATTCTTTTAAAAACGAAGCATTTTTCCCCCACATCAGAGCATAATTTTCAATCAGCGAAACCTCGTTCGTGTCAAGGTCGGTAAGCCCTGTTTTTAGGCATTTCATAACCCTTGATTCGTCAAATCCGAAATTTGCGATTTCCAAAGCACCTAAAATATATGTGCAAAGCGGCTGAATTTTTACGGGCTGTCTTTTATCCGAAAAAACTTCTGTCGAATAGGTTTTCAGAGCTTCCTTCATTTCGGTGTCATATTCCCCGCCGTCACGGGAAACAATTGCTATATCACGGCTTCTGACCTTGCCCTCGGACAAAAGCTTTCTTACGGTGAGGGCTACAAATTTACATTCGTTTTCAATATTTTTGGCACTTATTATTTCTATATCTTCTGTTTCCGCTTCACTTTTTTCTCTTTTGGTTCTGAAAATATTTTCTTCCAAAAAGCAAATTTCTTCACTTAAATTTTCACGACGCTTTTGTATTTTAACCGCCCTTACTTCTTTGTTGTATTTTTTTGCTATGTTTATAACGGACTGCGCCGTTTTTCTCGGATAAGAAAAAACGTCGTAATCGTCCTCATACGGAGCGTAAATTTCATCCGTGCAAACGGTAACATAAACATCTTCAGCTTGCGATACAATGCGTTCGATAATTTTAAGCTCCTGACGTGAAAAGCTGTAAAAGCCGTCTATAAAAACAGTTTTGTTTTCAAAAAATCCGTATTCACCGAGAACCTCGTAAAGTCTTGTAAGAACATCAAACGGGTCGCTGAATCTGTTTTTTGTTAAAGCATTGTAGCTCTCCAAAATCAGCAAAACTTCTTTCAGCTTTTGAGAAAGCTGCGTGCTTTGTGTCATACCGCAAAATTCGTAAGCGTCTTCGGGCGTGAGTGCATTTTGCTTAAATTCATCGCAAAGCAAAATCATATCGTTTACAAAGCTTTTCGATTTGAGCCTGCGTGAAAAAAAGGTGATTTTATCCCGAACCTGATTTATTGCCATATTCATAAGCAAAACTTTTTCGGCACTGCCGATTTCACGCAGTCCGGTGCTACCGTATTCTTTTCTTACGGTTTCTGCAATGTGGCTGAAGCTCATAACAATTTCGTTCCTGTTACAGTCTACACTTCCGAGAAGCTCAAGCATTGCTCTTTCCGCACTGAAAGAAAACTGTTCGGGAACAATAAGCAGCAAATCCTCACATCCCTTTTTGGCAAGAGATGCGAGGATTTCATTGACACGTTTCGTTTTTCCTGTACCCGCTTTTCCGTAAACTATATTAAGCATAATAAAATATCCGTCCTTAATATGACCATGAATAAATATTTTCAAACCTGTCCGTAACCGTTCCGTATTTTGAAACGGACATCTCGTTTGTATACATTTCGATTCCGCTTCTGAAACAAACGGGAATAAACGGCACGGCAACGTCAAAATAATCAACAAACCTCTGAAGCGTTACCTTTCCGCTTAAAAAATCGCTATACACATCAACAATTTTTGAGTTTGTGTCAATTCCGTAGGAAGCGCCTCCGTTATAAGAAAAGAACGGCGACAGGCTCATATTTTTCGTAAGCTTCGTTTCACCTATATAAAGCTCATATTCTCCCCTTTGCAGTCTGCCCACAAAGGATTGGAAAGAAAGCTTTTCGACCGTTACGGAAATTCCCACACTTTTTAATGCATCGGCAATGTTTTGCGCTGCGGAAATTTTAAAGGAATTGTCATCATTGACAATTATTCTGAGCTTCATAACAGACGAAAGAACATCGCTTCTTTTGTATCCCGCACTTTCAAGGAGTTCTTTTGCTTCGTTAAAAGCCTCCGTTTTATCGGCGGATTTTACATTCTCAAGCTCTTTCCAGCCGGGGAAAAACGGAGTTTCCGCAACCTCTGCGTACCCCAAGAAAGACTCCTCCGCAATTGTATCTTTCGGTATAAGCAAAGAAATCGCCTGTCTGACCTCCGCTTTTTTCAAATGCTCGTTATTCGAGTTAATTCCCACAAAAACAAGATTTGTCATTTGGGTTTCGTGCGTTTTAACGTTTTTCCTGACATACGTTCCGTTGCTCATATCCTGAAAATAATAAGAAACCGTTCCCGTCTCCACACTTTCGGGGCCACTCTCCGTATCGAGCATATTAACCAATTTAATGCGTCTGACTTTGGGCAGGCTCTCATTATGCCAAAGCTCGTTCATAACAAGAAAACTTAAATTTTCGATTTTATATTTTCCGCTGCCTACAACGTATTCATCATCCTCTGACGGCTCTTTGACAATCGGAAAATCCAAGCAGAGGTCTGCATATTTGTCGGGATTTTTAAGGTTAAACGTTATGCTGTGACCCGATGCCGAAATTTTTTCAAAATTTTCAAGCTGTTTTTCAAAATTACCGTTTGCCTTTGCCTGCTCGAAAGAGTATTCAACATCGCTTGCAAGAATTGAACTTCCGTCACTGAAACAATATGATGAATCTAAATTTACATTGACAGTGTTGCCCACAACCGAAACGCTTTTTGCAATAACGTTTTTCGCCGTAAAATCTTCATTCACTTTAACAAGCCCCTCAAACAAAAGTGAGGATAAAGCAAGATTATATTCGGTTGTCGCTTCGTACGGATTTAAAGAATCCGTGTTGCAAACGGGAAGCTTGAGAACTGTGCCGTTATCGATTTTCGCACTTGCATTTTGCAGTTCTCCCATAGAAGTGCTGCAAGAAGTAAGCAAGGTTAAAACCAATACCGCAGACAAAACCGATGATAAAATTTTTATAATTTTTTTCATTTTACCAAACCCTTTGTTAAAAGTTAATTCTTCTGATTTCCGTTGCCTTTCCGTCAGACAAATTAACATCGATAACTATTGCGTTAATCATACACTCGCCTTTGGCGGGATTAAAAAACGAAGGCATACCGTCATAAAACTTTTTAACGATAATTTCGCTCTCAACTCCAAGCACGGAATTTTTAACGCCGCACATTCCGACATCCGTAATATATGCCGTCGATTTCGGCAAAAGCTGTTCATCTGCTGTCTGGACGTGCGTATGCGTGCCGTAAACGCAACTGACCTTGCCGTCAAGAAAAAATCCCATCGCTCTTTTTTCGCTTGTCGCTTCCGCATGAAAATCCACAATTTTTATCTTGCAATCCTTAATTTTTTCAAGAACCTTTTCGCAAACTCTGAAAGGATTGTCAACCGAATCCATAGCATAAGTTCCCGCAAGGTTTATAACGCCTATCTTCACCCTGCCGAGGTCTGCGCAAGCGTAACCTCTGCCGGGATTATATTCATAATAATTCGCCGGTCTTATAATGTCAAGCCTTTCATCGAGGAAGTCGTAAATTTCCTTCCTTTTCCAGACATGATTGCCGGTTGTGATTATATCTATTCCGCTGTCAAAAAGGTACTTTGCCGAAAATGGCGTTATTCCGTTGCCCGCTGCGGAATTTTCACCGTTGGCAATGCAAAAGTCAATATTTTCCTTTTTTTTAAGTGCGGGCAGCTTTTCCCTTACAAATTCGCATCCGATATTGCTTACAATGTCACCGAGAATGAGTATTTTCATTAATACTTCTCCTACCTTCTGTAAAAAGTGCGTGTCTTTATAATTCTCTAAAAAAGGAGCTGTAAAAACTCATTTTTACAGCTCCACGGTTTAATTACTTTGCATAATCGACAGCACGGTTTTCTCTGATGATATTAACCTTAATCTGTCCGGGATATTCAAGCTCGCTTTCGATTTTCTTGACAATCTCTCTTGCAACGAGCTTCATACCGTCATCCGATATAACCTCCGGCTTAACCATAATACGAACCTCACGGCCTGCCTGAATTGCAAACGAGCGTTCAACACCCTCAAACGAATTTGAAATTTCTTCAAGCTTTTCAAGACGTTTGATGTAATTCTGAACGTTTTCTCTTCTGGCTCCGGGTCTTGCCGCAGAAATCGCATCGGCTGCCTGAACAAGACAAGCGACAATCGTTTTGGCTTCGATTTCGCCGTGATGGGCGGCAATCGCATGAACAACGGCATCGTTTTCCTTATATTTTTTCGCATATTCGACACCGAGTTGAATATGTGAGCCTTCCATTTCGTGGTCAAGTGCCTTACCGATATCGTGAAGCAATCCCGCACGTTTAGCCTGTTTAACATCGGCTCCCAGCTCCGCTGCCATAAGACCTGCAAGATAGGAAACCTCAAGAGAATGATTAAGCACATTCTGACCGTAGCTTGTGCGGTATCTTAATTTACCGAGAAGCTTTACCAATTCGGGATGTACATTGTTTACACCGGCATCGATAAGCGCTCTTTCACCTGTTTGCTTAACCGTCAAATCAACTTCTCTTTTTGATTTTTCGTACATTTCTTCAATGCGTGCCGGATGAATACGTCCGTCGGTGATAAGCTTTTCAAGTGTAAGCCTTGCAACCTCACGGCGAACAGGGTCAAAGCTCGATACCGTAATGGCTTCGGGAGTATCATCAATTATAAGGTCAACTCCGGTAATTGTTTCGAGCGTTCTGATGTTTCTTCCCTCACGTCCGATAATTCGGCCTTTCATTTCGTCACTCGGAAGAGCCACAACGCTCACCGTAGCTTCCGCCGCATGGTCGGCTGCACAACGCTGTATAGCGGTTGCGACAACTTCCCTTGCCAAAGCATCCTGCTCATCCTTGAGCTTTTGCTCGTATTCCATTATCTTGAGAGACTTTTCTCTCGATAATTCCTCATCAAGAGATTTAAGCAAATAATCCTTTGCCTGCTCCTTAGTATAACCTGAAACTTTTTCAAGCATTTCAAACTGACTTCTCTTGATGCTGTCTATTTCGGTTAATCTGTCTTCCGCATCCTTCAGCTTTTTGCTGAGAATTTCGTCTTTCTTTTCGAGAGAATCCGTCTTTTTATCGATTGATTCTTCTTTTTGTATCAAACGGCGTTCCTGCCTTTGAACCTCGGAACGTCTTTCACGGAGTTCCTTCTCCGTTTCCGTACGCTGCTTGTGAATTTCATCCTTTGCTTCGAGGATAGCCTCTTTCTTTTTAGTTTCGGCTTCGTTCAAAGCTTCGTTTACAATTCGTGCAGCTTCTTTGTTTGCAGAGCCTATTGTGGCTTCCGCAACTTTTTTTCTATGTAAATTACCGATGACATAACCTGCTACGCCGAAAACAACCGCAGCGACAACGGTAATAATTACCCAATAGATTGTATCCAAAATAGATTAGCACCTCCTTCACTTTAAACTCTTTTAACTAAATCAATTCATCAAAAGAACTCAGAATAAAAACACTATATGATGTACCCCATTTTAAAATATACACCATCTATGATATTTTATACTGATATCACTTTATTGTCAAGAGAAACGGAAAAAATAATGCACAATTTATGAATATTTATTAAGAAATATAAACAGAAAGCACGAAGCACCCCGACGGCATTTTCAAAAATACCGCCGAAGTGCCTGAATTTAACGCAATATGTTTTTTAAAGTGTCAGCTCTCAACCGAATAATGTCTGATGTTTACGGAAACCAGCTTATCATAGTCCGAAATATGAACAAGAGAGCCGTCCTCGCAGGGATAAACCGTCAAGTCCTCAGCCTCATGGTCACGTCTGCTGACTGTTCTTTCAAAAAGCTTTTCGACTTTACCCGTTTTGATATCCACGGTGATAACCTGCTCCGTTGAGGAACCGCCCACGTCATAGGACATATAGATTTTTCCGTTGTAAACCTCGCCACCCTGTATTCTGTAAATATGCTCGGAAAGCTCGATTTTGTGGGAGAAAGTCATATCATCCAAATTATATGCGAAAATACAGTCGGATTCTTTAAACTGTGAAGTGTAAAGATAACCGTTTTCGGCATCTATCGCACAGTAAGGAATACCTTTTTTGAGATGCTCCGTTCCGAGTTCATAATAAACGCCCGTATATTCGAGTGTTTCGGCATCGTAAATTACAATAAGATTGTAAGTATCGGTGCTGTCCTCAACTGCGGCATAAATTTTTCCGTCATAATAGCTGATTCCGCCGATGTGGTCGCTTCCGTACTTATCTTTAAGTTCCTGCGGAATTGCAGAATGTGTGTAAATAACCTTGTCAAAATCCATTGTCCACTTCGCCATACCGCAAAGAGCGATTGCGGCAATTGAACCGGACGTATAATAATATTCGCCGTCAGTTGTAATTCCCTGGCTCATAAGAAGTGCTTCGTCAAGGGTAAATTTATCGGTTCTGATGAGTTCGGCATTGGGGGAACAAACCGTGTCGCCGCCGTTTATAAGGCCCGAAATTAAAATTATAATGGCACAAAACAATGCCCATACGGGATAGAGAACGGCTTTTAAAGCTTTAAGAATAAACATAAACTAACCTCCGAGTTTTTATTATGTTAACAGTATAGCATTTTTCAAAATAATTTTCAATACGGCAACATAATGAATTTAATCCCGCTTTTTTGTCATCATTTACAAATTTGTCAGAACCCGCAGCATATTTGCGAAAAAACCTTCCTATACTTTTATAAACGGTAAAAACCAATAAAACAATCGAAAGGATAATGATGAAATGTGCGGAATTGTAGGATATAACGGCACGGACAACGCAAAAAAGGTACTTATAAACGGTTTGAAAACTCTCGAATACAGAGGATATGATTCTTCGGGGATAGCGCTTGTGGAAGATAATAAAATTTCGGTTTTGAAGCGTGAGGGTACACTCGACAAAATGATTAAAATTTCAGATAAAATAACGGACACGTCATCAGTCGGAATAGGTCACACAAGATGGGCAACTCACGGCAAGCCGAACGAAGCCAACGCACATCCGCATAAATCGGAGGACGGCAAATTCTGTGTTGTACACAACGGGATAATCGAAAACTTTCATATCATAAGGGATGCTTTGGAAAACAAGGGCTACAATTTTGTTTCGGAAACCGACACGGAGGTTATCCCTCAGCTTTTGTCATATCACTACCGCGGAAACGTTCTCGAAGCTTTACAAAAAACATTTTTAAGCCTTGAGGGTTCTTTTGCGGCGGCGGTGCTTTGTTCAGACGAACCCGACACGATTTATGCGGCAAAAAAGGCAAGTCCTCTCATAATAGGAAAGGGAAATTGCGAAAATCTGCTTTCTTCCGATATCTGTGCTTTGGCTGAACACACAAACGAAGCCGTTTTTCTCGATGACGGTGAATTTGCGGAGATAAAAAAGGACAGCATAAAATTTTACAACTCGAATTTAAAGCAGATAGACAAAGCTTTTCAAACATTCTCCGTTGAAAAAAACGAAAGCAGCAAAGGAAACTACGAGCATTTTATGTTAAAGGAAATTTTTGAACAGCCTCGAAAAATCGAAAATCTTATAAAACCTAAAATTAAAAACGGAAAAATTTATCTTGATGAAATATCGGAGCTTTCCCTCGAAATATACAAAGCCGAAAAAATTTTTATCATCGGATGCGGTTCGGCATACAATGCATCCCTTGCCGGAAAAGCGGCAATTGAAGAACTGTGCCGTATTCCCACAGAGGTTGAAACGGCGTCCGAGTTCAGATACCGAAATCCGATAATAAGCGAAAACACTCTTGTTATCATAATTTCCCAAAGCGGTGAAACCGCCGATTCCATTGCGGCCATGCGGCTTGCAAACAGCCGTGGTGCCGTCGTTTTGGGTATTGTAAACGTGATACCGTCAACGATTGCGAACGAATGTGATTACGTTATTCCGACAAAAGCGGGACGTGAGGTTGCCGTTGCAACAACAAAGGGGTATACAACACAATTGGCTGCACTTTATATGTTCGCCTTGCATATGGCGGATATCAGAAAATCGTTAAATGAAAGCGAATTGAAAAAGCTGACGGGTGAGCTGGCAAAAATGCCCGAAAAAATCGACCTGATTCTTTCGGACACATCACATATTAAAGAAATAGCGAAAAGATTTTCAAAAGAAAGGGACATCTTTTTCATCGGCAGAAATACCGATTTCGCATCTGCTTTGGAAGCCTCTCTTAAGCTTAAAGAAATCAGCTATATCAACTGCTGTGCATTCCCCGCGGGGGAACTGAAGCACGGTACGATTGCTTTGTTGGAAAAGGGAACTCCTGTTTTTGCTATGTGTACGAATGAACGTCTTTTCAAAAAAACATTAAGCAACATCGAAGAAGCGGCATCAAGAGGTGCGGAAATTATCTGCATTTGCCGAAAGGGAACTGTTGAGGAAAATGTTTACGCTTCTGTGGAAATTCCCGATTGTCCCGATATTATTATGCCCTTGGCGGAAATAATTCCGATGCAGTTGTTTGCTTACTTTACGGCAAAAGAAAAAGGCTGTAACATAGATATGCCGAAAAACCTCGCAAAATCCGTGACCGTTGAATAAACCCTTCAACGGTTTTTACATATTGCACAGCCGAAAGCATTGTGTTACAATTATTAACACAAACTTTTTCAGCAGGTGATAAAAATGGAATACAATTTTGCACAAATCAAGCCGAATTACGAAAACGAAAAATTTTGGGAACACTACACAGCCGAGCTTGCAAGTGAATTTAAGCAAGCGGAGGAAGAAGGACTTGACGTTGAAAAATACAGGGAAATTTTTGAAGCAGCCGAAAGACTTCCGAAAGGTGATGTCAAAAAGAAAATAGGCGACGTACTGTTTGAAGCGGTTATGACTTCGGACAAAAAAGAGGGATACAAATACACCGAACCGTCAAATCTTGAAGAAATCAAAGCTTTAAGAAAGCCTTACGAATTTGAAAAAAATTTCCCCGACGACATTATGCTCAAAAGTAAAATTCACGGTGCTTGGGTCGGAAGAGTTTGCGGATGTCTTCTCGGCAAGCCCGTTGAGGGTATACGCTCAAATGAAATGCTGCCGCTTCTTGAAGAAAGCGAAAATCTGCCGATGTACAGATACATAAGCAAAACCGATATCACAGAGAAAATGTGTGAAAAATACAAATTCAATCTCAAAAACAAATGCTATGCCGACACGGTACACGGTATGCCTGTTGACGACGACACGAATTATATGGTTCTTTATCAACAGATAATAGAAAAATACGGCAAAGACTTTACCTCCTGCGATGTTGCAAACGCTTGGCTGAAGTATCAGTCCGTCGATTCGTATTTTACCGCAGAAAGAATTGCTTTCATAAACTATGCAAACGGATTTTTGCCGCCCGCCTGTGCTGTGTATAAAAACCCGTGCCGTGAGTGGATAGGTGCACAGATAAGAGGCGATTATTTCGGCTACATCAATCCGGGCAAGCCGGAAAGTGCCGCCGAAATGGCATTCAGAGATGCCTGCATTTCGCACATAAAAAACGGCATTTACGGTGAAATGTTTGCTTCCGCTATGATTTCGTCTGCCGCCGTGACGGACAGCATTGAAGACATTATACTTTCCGCACTCGCACAAATACCGCACACTTCACGTCTTTATGAGGCAATTTCGGATATCGTATCCTGCTACAAAAACGGAATTTCGCAAAAAGAAGTTTTTGAAAAAATTCATAATGCGTATGATGAATATACAGGTTACGGCTGGTGTCACACAATACCCAATGCAATGATTGTAGCCGCTTCACTTCTTTACGGCGAGGGAAATTTCGGCAAATCGATATGTATGGCTGTCGAAGCCTGCTTTGACACCGACTGCAACGGTGCCACGGTCGGTTCCGTTCTCGGAATGAGAAACGGCATAGAAAATATAGACGAGGTTTGGAAAAAGCCGATTGAGAACACGATAAACACATCTGTTTTAGGCTTTGAAAAAGTTAAAATCACCGACTGCGTGGATTTGACCTTAAAACATATTGAAAATTAAAATTCGTTCCGCTTTTTTAGCTTTAACTGAACCGAGGCGTAAAAACTTGCGTTTTTACACCTCGGTTTTCGTTTTGCGAAAGCGGCATCTTGTCAAAAATCACGAAGCTTTTTGACCTTCCAAATTAGCTTTCACTTCATCGGCGGCAGCAACCATATTTTCGGCAAAAATAGCATACCCTTCCTTTGGTGTACCGACAAAGACATGGGTTATCGCTCCTACAAACATACCGTTTTGTATAAGTGGCGTTCCACTCATCCCCTGAACTATACCTCCGGTAATTTTCAGCAGTCTTTCATCGGTTATTTTAACGGTCATATTTTTTTGATTGCTTTTGGTATCGATAATTTTTGTTATTTCAACATCATAATATTTTCTGCCCGTTGAGTCAACCGTACACAAAATTTGCGCTTTGCCTGTTTTCACCTCTGCCGAGGTGGCAACGGGCATAAGCTCGGCATTGTCATCATAACCGTAAAGCCTTCCGTAAACACCGCACTCCGAATTGAGATACAATTCACCGATTTCCTTTGACGTGAACGCACCGGTCAGTTCACCTGCATCGGTATCGGTTCCCTGCGAACAGCCGAGGATTTTCGCTTCCAACGCAACCCCTTCGCTGAGCGGCAGTACAGTTTCGGTATCAACGTCGCATATAGCATGGCCGAGAGATGCGAAAATTCCCGTTTCTCTGTCAAAAAACGTCATCGTTCCTATGCCTGCGGTGCTGTCACGCACCCACAGACCCGCCTTAAAAATTCCGCTTGATTTTTCTTTGACGGTTTGCAAAATTGCCGTAACGTTTTTTCCGTTTCTTTCTATTGTAAATGTAAGCTTTTTTCCGTTGCTTTTTTTACAAATTTCAGAAACCTCTTTGTTGGAATTAACTTTTTTATTATCTATTTTTTTGATAATGTCTCCCGATTTTATTCCGGCTTTTTTTCCGGGATTTTCAAAGCCGTTTTCGCTTTCGATATCTTCCGTTGAAATCACGACAACTCCGCTTGAATAAAGTTTAATGCCGTAAACGTCACCGCACAGTGTAACGTACCGTCTTTTTCCGACGGTAACTTTTGTTTTCCTCAGCGGTATAATTTTAAAAAGGTTGACATTCAGCTCGTAATCCTCCGACGCTTCGCCGTCGGCATCGGCAGTCTTCACCCTTTGTGACGGTATATACTGAAAAATTTTCGTGCTTTTCAATTCTCTTACCGTAGTTATTCTGTCGGGAATCGCTATTTGCGTATATCCTGCCAGAATAAAAACCGATGTTGAAAACAAAAGACATATCAAAGACAGAATTCTGAAAAACTTTCGCATCTTAATCATAACCTTTCGACAAATAGTGCCGAAAGACGTTTGCTCCGCCGCAATAATAATTTGTGCAGACAAAGCGAAAATATTAATGCAAATTTTTTCAATATATGTTAATGTCTTTGTCCGTTACGGCTTGATTGTGTTTTACCTTTATGATACAATACAAAAACAAGGAGGTCGTTTTATGGTTGAATTTTTCAGAGCTTCGTCTGACGAAGATTTAAGTATGTGCAAAGAAATACGCAGAAAAGTTTTTTGCGTGGAGCAGCAAATTAAAGAAAGTACCGAATTTGATTTGCTTGATTCGGAATCACTCCATATTCTCACCAAAGAAAACTCTTTGCCGGTCGGCACGGGAAGAATTACGCCGAACAAAGACGGCAGTGTTCATTTCGGTCACATTGCTATTGAAAAAAGTGCAAGAAAAACAGGCTTGGGCAAAAAACTTCTTTCAAAAATGATTGAAGAAGCAAAAAAGCTGAGAGCCGAAAGAATAACGGTAAACGCTCAAACATACGCTGTCGGTTTTTATGAAAAATCGGGTTTCTGCGTTGACGGAGTTGAAAGAAGCAACGGCGAATTTTCTTTTGTTCCGATGGTTCGTGATTTAATTTTCGATGAATGTAAATGGTACGGATTCGATAAAAAGGTACAAGCCGCTTTTGTTCGCAAAGCCTTTAACTGCGAAAACATAAAAAGTGCGAAAATTCAATTCGTTTCTCTCGGATTTTGCGAGCCGTTTTTCAACGGAAAAAGACTTACGGATTATAAATTCATTCCCGCCTGGACAAACTACGAAAAACGTGATTTATCGGGTGCCTCTTATCCTATTTTCGACACTATGACGCACAGATGTTATTTTCTCGAATATGACGTATCGGATTTGATAAAAAACGGAAAAAATGTTTTTTCTTTCCATATGGGAAACGGATGGTACGGTCAGTGTGAACAGCCCGCCGAAAAAGTACCTCCCTACGGCAAAATAAAATACTGTATAAAAATATCGCTTACCGATAAAGACGGGGACGAAAAAATTATTGTTTCCGACGGCAGCGAAAAATATACCGAAAGTTATATAAAAAGAACCAATATATATTTTAACGAAACCGTGGACGCACGTCTGTTTGACGAAAACATTCATTCGGTTGACTTTGAAAATGAAAATTGGCTCAATCCCGAAGAAGTCGAAAAACCGCTGACAATTTTGCAAAAACAGAATTTTCCGGGTGACAAGATAAAGGCATCGATTAAACCTCGGCTGCTTTTTGAAAAAGACGGCAAAAAGATGTATGACATAGGCAAAAATGTTTCGGGCCTCGGTATAATCAAATTTGATGAAAATGCAAAATACGGTGAAGAAGCAAGCGTTTCTTACTGTGAAAAATTAAACCCCGACAACACTATGTGGCTGCGTTCGACAGGCGGTGAAAAGCGAAAGCAATGCGACCTTTTCATCAACGGTCAAAACAACTGTCCGCTTACAACAACGTTCACCTGGCGTGCAGGCAGATATGTCGAAGTTGACGGCAACGCCGAGCTGATTAGCTTTGACATTTTGAACTCGGATGTTGAATGTACAGCCGAATTTTCTTCAAACAACGAAACACTCAATTGGCTGTTTGATGCGTATGTTGCAACGCAAAGCAACAACATTCACTCATTCGTTCCGTCGGATTGTCCGCACAGAGAACGGCTCGGATATACAGGCGACGGTCAATTGTGTTCCGCAGCGGTGATGACCGCCTTTGATGCCGAAAAGCTTTACAAAAAATGGATTTGCGACATTGCCGACTGTCAGGATATTTATAACGGTCACGTTCAGCACACCGCACCGTTTTACGGCGGAGGCGGAGGCCCCGGAGGTTGGGGCGGTGCAATAGCGATTGTTCCTTACAATTTCGTGAAATTTTACGGTGACTTTTCCGTAATTGAAAAATACTATCCCGCAATCCTTTCTTACATTTCGTATATGGAAAACCATTCCGAAAACGGAATCGTAGTGCGTGAAGAAGAAAAAGGATGGTGTTTGGGCGATTGGTGTACACCTAACAACAAAATCGAAATACCCGAAAAATTCGTAAACACTTACTTTTTAATTAAAACTTTGCAAATTGCTGCCGAATTTTCCGAAAAGCTCGGCAAGGAAACCGACACTGCCCTGCTGAAAAGCAAGCTTTCCTTTGTAAAAGACGCTTTTGTACGGGAATTTTTCGATGAAAACACAGGCTCGTTCCTCGGCGGTGTGCAGGGAGCTGACGCTTTTGCCGTTGACTTAAAGCTCGGAGATGAAAGAACGCTCGAAAATCTCGTAAAAAAATATTCCGGCATCGCAACATATGACACGGGAATTTTCGGAACGGACGTGCTGACCCGTGTGCTGTTTGAGCACGGCTACGGTGAGCTTGCGTTCCGACTGCTTACAAACGAAAAAGAAAATTCGTTTTTCAATATGAAAAAACAGGGAGCAACCACCTTGTGGGAAAACTGGGACGGCTGCGATTCCCACTCGCACCCGATGTTCGGTGCCGTTTGCGAATACTTATTCAAATATATCCTCGGCATAAGACAACCCGAAAATTCCTGCGGCTTTGAAAAGGTAATTATTTCGCCCGCAAAAATTCCCGAACTGAACGTAAAAGGCAGCATAAAAGTCAAAAACGGCAGAATTTCGGTCGAAGTAAAATGTACAGACGGCGTACAGTCAGTAAGGTTCAGCGTGCCGGAGGGCATTGAATTAATTCAAGACTTACAAGATTAATTATTCTTAATTATTTTTGTATTGTTATTTAATGATTTATATGTTATTCTAACATCAGAGAGAACAAAATAAATTATGAAAGGAGATTCGATTATGGAAATGATTTTTGACCTTGTAAAAAACATTCTTGAATGGGCAGGCGCAAGCATCAACGCTCAGGAAATAGTATCCAGCATTTTTAATTGGATCATGGGAATTATGCCCATCTGACGGCAAAAAATTAATTAAAAGCGGAGCTGTAAAAAACTTACGTTTTTTACAGCTCCGTGTTTTCATTTAGTTAATGTTTTTTCTTTGTGCCGAATATTCCACACCGATGCTCTTTTTAAACAGCATATAATCGTACTGCGGTCTCCACTGGTCGCCCGTTTCCGTTTTTTGCGAAAATTCTTCTTCGCTAAGCTCTGTATTAATTACGCTCACGCCTTTAAGCTCTCCGCTTTCTTTGTAAACCGTGTCCCAAAATGCGTGATGTCCGATAAATTTTACGCTTTTCGGAATGTAAACGTAGTTCATGGCTTGATTGTAGCTGAACGCATCCGAGCCTATATATTCAAGTCCTTCGGGGAAAGACAGGTAAACCTCATCGAATTTGTCCTGCGAAGTGAATCTGCCGCCGACATTTTCGCCCTTATACGAATAAACGTTTTCGAGTGATGTCGCTTTGAAAAAGCCGAGTGTTTCGATTGTTTTGAGCGACTCCGGCAAATATACATCCTTCAAGTAAGCATAGTTAAAAGCAAGCTCACCGATTTTTTCAACCGTTGAGGGGACGATGTACGTCATAACATCTTTTCTGTACTTTTCGTATTCCTCGCCCTCCGGTTCTTTCCAATCGCCGTTTTCGTCATACTGGCTGTAACCGTATTTTTCGCAAAGATACGCATCTCTGTCACAAGGACAGCAGATAATTTCTTTTTTATCCTTGCTGTAAAGAACACCGTCAACGTCACAATAATAAGGGTTGTTTTCGTCAACTTCGATTTTTTGCAATTTCCAACAGGAATAGAAAGCCTTTCCGTCGATTTTCGACACCTCGGCACCTATTCTTATAACCTCAACATTGTTATCGCAGTTGAGGGCATATTCCCTTATTTCCGTTACCCTCTTAGTTTTGTCCTCCACAATTTTGAAGTTTGTTTCGGGGTTGTGATTGTTTTCGTCATATTCAATGCTTGTAACATAATCGATATCAAGCTCCGTTATGTAACCCGTGTTGCTGAATTTTGAAAGCTGATATGTTCCGTTTGAAGCATCGTTATATTCAAATACGTCCTTTTGAACCGTTCTTATGCTGAAATAACACGAAAGCGAAACCGCAATAATAATCGTTACGGTGAAAATTATTTTTTTCAAGGTGTAATGCTTATACGGTTTGTTGATGTGCGGCGGTGCAAGACCTTCAACCTGATAAGTCCATATTTCATCTTCGGGAATGTCAAGCATGACAGGCTCTTCTTGTGAAAGATTATTTACATTTTTTTCTTTTGTCTTCATCAAATTCACCCCCGCTTTAACCTTTGTATCCGCCGGAAAGCGAAACGCCTTCCTCTTTTGCGTTCTTTTCGGTAACTTCCGCACGGCGTTTCAAAACTTCCATAACCATATTCTGCTTCTTTGAATCATAATCCCAGAAAATGTACGGAATTGTCATAAGCACATAGCCTATAATATCAACAATAATCGGAATTGCGATTATGCTTCTTCTCGAAGCGTCCACAAACAGAACATCCCAATTGCTGTTGAAGCCGTATTGAAGAAGGAACAGAGGAATAAGAAGTCCTACGAAGTTTGTAATAGGCCCTGTGAACCAGCCGAAAACACTTGCGAAATTTTCAAGACGTTCGCCGGAAAGATACATTTGATAATCGCCTATACGCACGTTCATATCGTGGCCCGCAGTTGTGGGAACTGTTTTTGTCATTTCCATAAAGAACAGTACAACAATACATATCGAGCCGCAAAGAACAAGGTTTTCGCCGCAGAACCATATCGCACACACTATTGCGGCATTGCCTATGGCTCGGCTGAGCTGATAGAAAATCATAATCTGCTTGTAAGAAAAGCGTTTGAGGAAATAAGGTGAAAACAAATCGGGCGGTGTGCCGGCAAATGAAATTAACGCAACAATAAGGCTGTAAGGCAGACCGCTTAAACGGAACGTATACAAATAAAGTATTGTAACAAACGGCAGCATACCGTTGCCGAGAGAGTCGATAAGTCCCACTATTGTGTTTATAAGCAGATATTTGTTTTTAAGCACACCGAACATACCGTCCCAGAATTTAATCTGAACCTTCTTTTCAATCGGCGGCTGCGGAATACGCTCCTTGACCTTGCCGGCAAAAATCATCGTACACGTTGCGGCGGCAACAAATGTAATGGGTATTACATATCTGAACATATTGATGTCCGCCCATTCGTAGCGGAGCATACCTATGATAACGGGCAGGATTATTGCAAGAATCGAATTGAAAATGTGTGAAATTTTTATAGGATAGCTTCTGACAAGTATCCTTTCACGCAAATTCGGGCTGATACTTTTTGTGCAGGTTTCAAGATGATTGTCAAAGCCGAAAATGTTGTAAATGGCAAACATAAGGTTTGCAACCCAAACTCTTGTGGCAACATCCGAAATGTTGTAAACAGGCAGCCAACCGATAAGCACAACCATAACGCATTTCGGCACAACATCGCAGTAAAGCGAATACTTATATCTGCCGTATTTCGGAATAAGCTTTTTACGCCAGAAAATGTTTCTCGCACCCACCCAGCCTGTGTACAGAAAATGGGTGCCGAAAACTTTGAAACAGGATGCCGCAGTCATACCCTCAAGTCCGTTAAGGTATGTAATAAAGGTACTCGTTTGGTTAAACAATTGTGACCAGTCAAAGAAAATACACGACAAGCCGAATGCCATCATACCGATGTATACGGCGTTGAGCTTACGCTCCGTCTTTTTCGGAAGAAATCCCAAATTGTCGCAAACAAACCACCATATAAGGGCGGAAATATAGTTCAGCGGCATATTGATGATATTGATAACGGAAAAAGTAAGATACGGCAAATTGTAGTGATGCATAATCAGGTAGCACGAAGCCGCAAAGCTGATATACTCCAACGTTTTTTTGCCCGCATAGTTACTGCCCACGGCAAAAACTATGTCCTTATATTCCTTATAAGGAACATATCTGCCCTCGACAGGAGTATCCCAATGGGTTTTGATTTCGGTAAACAATGATTTGACTTTATCTGTAAGCTTGGCTTTTTTGTCGCTCATTTTTTTACCAACCTCCTCGTTTCATTTTAAATCACTGTTTATTTTAGCATAAATATATAAAAATAACAACATTTTATTAAAATTTTTACACAAAAAGTTAAAGATTTTCCTTTTACACCGCCTCTTTAACCTTTTCCTTTAAGTTGTTGCAAAAAAGAAGATATCGTGGTATAATTTTTTGTAATTGCAGTTAGGAAGTCGAATTATGGAAAATCAAAAAGAAATTAAAAAAACAGCCTTGGAATTTGTAAAAAACACCGTTATGGGGTTTGTCGTTACAATTTTTGAAAGCCTGTCACTGACACCGCTTTACCGTGCTTTTTCGTTTATCGGCTCGGATTCGGCAAGATTGTTTGCGGCAAACACGGTTTCGATTGTTTTCTTCTTCTTTGTCAGGTTTTTCATTAACTATTTTTGGGTTTTTCACAGCAAAAGAAAAATAATCGGAATTTTGCCTTTTTTTGCCGTTCTTATTGCTGTTTTTTCGGTTTCTACAACGTGGGCAATCAACGGCTTTACTTATCTTTTCGGTTTATCCGAAAGTCTTGCGGACTTACTCGGTGATGACGGTGTGATGTTTCTTTCAAAGATGCTTGCAACGCTCATTATGGGAACGGTAAATTTTATAATTTGCAAAAAATTTATATTCAACAATAAAAATAAAAATTAACGGAGGAAACAAAATGGCTAACCCTTTCGGATATCTTTCGACAGGCTTCGGAACCTTTCTCGGAAGATGCGAACACAAAAAGCTTGACATCTATTCTTCAAGAGCCGTAAAGCAGCAAGAAAGAAATCTGATGGAGCTTATGAAGCAAAACAAAAACACCGTTTACGGTAAAATGCATAATTTCAAAGACGTAAAATCAATTGAGGACTATCAGAGAATCGTCCCCTATTCTTCTTATCCCGATTACGAAAATTACATTGAACGCATGGCAAATAACGGAGAAAAAAATCTCATAACGAAAAAATATGTTATGAGATATGCCGAATCTTCGGGAAGCACGGGCAAGTCAAAGCTTATCCCCATGTCGGCGTGGTCTATGTGGGTTTGCCAATGCTTCAGCTTCAGCGCACCGGTCGGCTGTGCATACAAATATTTCAAAAGCAAGGGAAAATCCGTTCCCCCGCAGAGAGGCTTGCTTACAATTGAGGTTCTTTCGCACAAAACTCCGAGCGGAACAATCGCAGGCGGTCTTGCTGCACATCCTATGATTAACCTTAAAGCATTGACACCTTTCTTTGTAACTTCCCCGAAAGAAATAATGTTCCCTCAAACACGGGAGCCTATGGATATGCACTATATGAAGCTGCGTTTTTCTCTGCCCAGACGTGACGTAAGCTACATCGGTACGGTTTTCATCACTATGGTCGAATCTATGTTTTTCTACCTTGAAAACAACTGGGAAACAATATGCGACGATATCGAAAAAGGTACTATAAGCGAAAGCATTACCTGTCCGCCCGACGTAAGGGAGAAACTTCTTAAAAAGTGCAAGCCCGATCCTGAAAGAGCAAACGAGCTGCGTGCCGAATTTAAAAAGGGCTTTGATAACGAACCGATAATCCCCAGAATTTGGTCGAAGGTCGGCTGGCTTTACGGCATGGGAACGGGCAGCCTTTCACTTTATGAGAAAAAGCTCCGCCGCTACATAGGCCCCGATTTGCCCATACACTATTTGGGATATGCGGCTTCCGAGGGACTTATGGCTGTTCCGATTGAGTTTAACACATCCGATTATGTTCTTCTCCCCCAAAACGGTTTTTACGAATTTCTTCCCATTGACGGCCCGGAAGACGCAAGACCGCTTACAATAAGCGAGCTTGAGGTCGGAAAGGATTACGAAATAATCGTTACAAATATGAGCGGCCTTTACCGTTACCGTATTGAGGACGTGGTAAGAGTTACGGGATTTTACAAGCAATCCCCTATGGTAACGTTCCTTTACAGACGTAATCAAATTGCAAACATAAGCGGTGAAAAAATCAATCAGCAGGCTTTCGATTTGCTTGTGGACGAGCTTTCCGAAACAGTCGGAGAAGATTTTATCGGTTACAGCATTTACCCCGACCGTACAACCTCCCCCGGACACTATCAATTGCTTATAGAACCCAGAAACAACATTCCCGACAGTGAATGTGAGCGTTATGCGGAAATTTTTGAAAAACGTTTGTGCGAAACGAACGTGCTTGTTCCTCCGCTTATCAGAAACGGCGCACTCGGACATTGCGAGGTAAAATTCCTCAGGGCAGGTACTTATGACGATTACCGTGAAATCCTCAAAGCAAGGGGTGCAAACCTCAACCAGGTTAAGCCTATAAAGGTTATAGACAACGATGACAGAAAAGATTTCTTCCTTTCGCATATTCGCAACTCTTAAAAAAGCGAGGTAAATGTGATGAACGTTCTTATTTCCGTTTTATTCTTCCTTATCCCGGCGCCCATAATTTGGCTGAATAACCGAGTGAAATTTGTAAACAAGCTGGGCATAGTTTTTGTCTGCTATATTCTCGGCATAATAATAGGCAACGTCGGAATTTTGCCCGAAAGCTTTGAGCCGATACAATCATCCCTGCAGAATGTTACGGTATACCTTGCACTACCGCTTATTCTGTTTTCGCTCGACTTAAAAAAATGGCTGAAAACAGCAAAAAAAGGCATTATTTGTATGCTGCTTGCGGTGGTTTCGATTTCGGTTGTTGTTTTTGTGCTTCATTTGATTTTGGGACGATATGACCCCAACACGCCGAAATATGCCGGACTTTCTATGGGCGTTTACACCGGCGGCACGCCGAACATAGCTTCAATCAAAACGGCAATAGGCGTTGATGAAAACACATACACTATGTTCAGCACATATGATATGCTGATTTCGATTTTGTACATAATTTTCCTGACATCGGGAGCAAAAAAATTTTTCCGAAAAGTTTTCGGATTAAAGGATTTTGAAGGCGATAAAAACGTAAGCAGCGATTCGGCTGAAAGCGACATCACAAACCCCGAAAGCTACAAAGGCTTTTTCAAGCCTGCCGTACTCGGAAAGCTTTTGCTTGCACTGCTGTTGTCAGGCGCAATTTTCGCTGTTTCTTATTACCTCGGTTTGCTTGTGAAAGGATACGAAACGGCAATAACCATACTTTCGGTCACGACACTTTCAATACTCTGCTCTTTCATAAAACCCGTAAGGGAAATCAAAAAAACTACGCAGGCGGGAATGTACCTGGTTTACGTTTTCTTCTTTACTGTTGCTACCGCTGCGGATATTTCGATGATAATTAACGTAAACTGGACAATATTGGCTTATGTATTTTTCTCGATTTTCGGAAGTATGACTTTGCACGCATTGCTTTGCAAGGCGGCAAAAATCGATGTTGATACAATGATAATCACTTCGACCTCCGCCATCTGCTCACCTCCGTTTGTTCCTGCCGTTGCCGCATCGTTGAAAAACAATGCCGCTTTGATTTCCGGTATTGCCACGGGAATAATCGGGTACGCAATAGGAAACTATCTCGGAATAGGCGCATATCTTCTTTTGGAAAGACTTACATTCTAAATAAATTAATTCGAGTGAAAATCGGTTATGGGAAAAACGATTACCGTTTGCCACACAATTGGGTAAAAAAATATAACGCAAGCTTTATGTTTTAACAGCAAAAAGTCTGTAAAATCACAGACATAACAAAGAAAAAGGATTTCTTAGGTACAAAACCAAAGAAATCCTTTTTTGCTTTTTAAAAATCTTCGAGCATTTTTAAAATTAAATCCTGTCTGCGTTTTTTTTCTTCGTCATCCTTGACGAACAAGCCGTTTTTGTCTTTTACAAGAACGTCACATTCCGACGTTCCCTGCGGCAGAGATGAAACATCGACATTGATTTTTTTCTCGTTATCATCCTCAAGCACCGCAACATTTTCTTCAATTCTGTCTACCGAATAATACATAAAATCACCTTTTAGTCAATTGATTTTAAGCTTTCGACCATATCGATTCTCTTAATGTAAAAATGCATTACCACATTTACTATCACAGCAAACAGCACTGTCATACCCACCGCAAAAACAAAGCTCATCGGTTCAATAACCCTGCCGAACATTACAACGTTAACCTCGGCTTGGCTGACAACTATTTTGTGCAAATAAATACCCAAAACCAAACCGACAACAATTGCAATTGCCGTGATTATATAATTTTCTTTGCCGACATACGATGACGATTCCCTGTCATAAAATCCGAGAACTTTAAGTGTTGCTATTTCACGTCTGCGTTCGTTAATATTAATGCTTGTAAGCGTGTAAAGAACAATAAACGCAAGCAGTGCGGCGGAAATTATGAAAATCGCAATAACGAGATTCAGACAATCGAAAAGCTCATCAAAGGTGTTAATCGTCTGCTCGGCATCGACAACCGCATTTATATCGTTGAATTTCATAAGCTCCGTTGCCACATCTTCGACCTTATCCGTGCCTCTTATACCGTCGGCATACTTTGCGTACATATAGTTGTATGCCACGGGAGTTTGGAAAATATTGCTGTAAAGAGCAGGTGACATATAAACATAATGGTAAGCGTAGTTTTCGACAATACCCTTTACGGAAAGTTTGAGGGTTAACTCATCACTGAATTTAAGACTTACGGAATCACCGACCGAAACGTTGGCTTTCTTTGCGAACTTTTCCGTTATCAGCACACCGCTGTCATCAAGCTTAAACTTTTCATCGCTTGTTCTCGACCTTAAATCTATAAATTCGGAAAGCTTTTCCGATGACTGCGGAACAAGTAAATAAACATTGAGCGTTTCATCCGAATTATCGGAACTTCCGACTACCGTTTTGTTGTAAAACATCATAGCGTCGCTGATGTTTTCGCTTTTTAAAACGTTGTTGTATATTGAACTTTCGTTTGCGGAAATTTGACTGTTTTTCAGTGCGATTTGAGCATCGAATGAACTTATGCCGCCGTCACCGAACTGAGCCGTCAAAATCTGGTCGATTGAATCGTTAAGACCGAAGCCCGTCAGCAAAAGTGCCATACAGCCTACGATACCGACAAAAGTAACTGCCGCCCTCTTTTTGTTTCTCATAAGATTTCGTGTTGTAACCTTTGCCTTGAAGCTCATTTTGTTCCAAACAAAAGGCACGTTTTCAAGGAACACACGTTTACCCGCTTTAGGCGCTTTTGCCCTCATAAGGTCGGCAGGCTTCGACAGCATTTCTTTACGGCAGGCAAGATACGTTGCAATGGTCGTGCTTGCCACGGCAAAAACAGTACCCAAAACAATAAGCTTTGCGGGGAAAAGTATTGTAAGCTTGGGAACCTGGAAAACAACCTCATACGCTGTCATAATTGCATTGGGATATGACAAAAATCCCGCAAACAAGCCGATGACAGAACCGATAAACGTTGCCGTAAGAGCATAAATAAGGTACTTGGCTCTTATACTCCTGTCTGTAAAGCCCAAAGCTTTAAGAGTACCGATTTGGGTTCTTTCCTCACTTACCATCCTCGTCATTGTGGTAAGAACCACCATTGCGGCAACAACAAAGAAGAACACGGGGAATACCTTCGCAAAGGCTTCGATGCTTCCTGCCGTTTGACCGTAGTTTTCGTAACCTGCAAGCATAGTTCTGTTATAGACAAACCATCTCGGATTACTCGTTGCGGCTTCAAGGTTTGCCCTAGCTTCTTCTATATCATACTTTGCCTCGTCAAGCTTTGCGTATGCTTCTTCATAAGCTTCGTTATATTCCGTATCGTACTGTGCAAGCTTTGCCTTGCCTTCTTCAAGCTCTTTCTTTTTCGCCGCAATTTGCGCTTCCAATTGCTGTCTGGAGGTGGTAAGCTGACTTTCGCCGCTTGAAATTACACCCTCATATTTTGAAAGCTCTTTTTTTGCCTGTGCAAGCTGTTTTTCTCCCTCTGTAAGCTTTGTTTTTGCGGCAGGGAGATTATCGTTTATCTGCTTTATTTCCAAAACATTAGCCGTGTAGGAGCTTGCCGTATTTCTTCTTTCCTTTTTCTTTTCGGCAAGCAATGTTTTAAGTGCGGTGAGTTCGGGGTTTTCTTCACCCGTTACCGTCTCGCCGCTTTCGTTTGTGGTAAGTTCGATATCCGTGACGGGGAAATAGTCGATTTGCCTTTGGATTTCTTCGATTTCCGCTTTCAGCTCACTCATTTTCGTGTTTTGCTCGTTTACGGTTTTTTGAAGTTCTTCCAGCCTTTGCTCGTATTCCTCAACCTGCTTTTTGCCGTCTTCCCACTCCTTATATTTTTGGTCGTATTCCTTTTGTGCCGCCGTATACTTATTCTTTCCGTCGGTAAGCTCCTGCTCCTTTGAAGAAAGCGCGGCACTCAACTGTGCCTGAGCTGCGGCAATTTCGGCATCGCCGTTTTCCACCAAATTTTTGTAATATTCAAGCTCCGTGAAAGCTTCGCCAAGCTCCGATTCGACTTCCTGCTTTTTCTTTTCGTACTCCGCTTCGCCGTCTTCAAGCTGTTTTTTGTATTCTGCGGTTGCTTCGTCAACACGAACCGCAAGCTGATTCATCGAAAGCGATTCTATTTTTTCAATGGTGGGTTTAAGAAAATCGTAATATTCATCCGAGAACGGATAAAACGCATCCGCGCCCTCCGCAGTTACGCAAATTTCCGTATAATAATCCATTTTAAAGGCGCTTTCGGGAACATATATAAAACATCCCAAAGAACCGCTGCCTACATCCGTTTGACCTCTTTCAAAGGAAATATATCTCGGAGTTCTTATAACACCTACGATTTTGTATTCGGTAATGCCGAGTTTGTTTTCGATATTTTCTTCAATACCGACCATTTTAATCGTTTTGCCGATTTCAAAACCTTTGGGAGTTGCCATATCGCTTCGGTCGATAACACACTCGTTTTCAGCCGTCGGGAATCTGCCTTCAAGCAAAGTAAGGCGGTTTATATACTGCCTGTTGTCTTTTCCGTCGGCATTTTCCCTTGCCAAATCAAAGTCCATTCCGTAAGCACGGCAGATTGTTTGACCGCCGTCAATGTTCGCGGCGGTTTTTCCGTCCACCATAACCGTGCCGTCTGCAAACTTTGAACCGACCGCAGTTTCCACGCCGTCAACCTTTTTAACCTCTTCAACGTCGCTGTCATTAAATCCCACAGACGAAATCATCCAGATATCCATAAGATTATTGTTATTGTAATAATCAACCGCCGTTTGCTGCATATCGGGGCCTGCCGCACTGACACCAGCATAAAAGCTGATGCCCACCGTCACAATTGCAATAATCGAAATAAATCTGGCTTTATTACGTTTTATGGTTCGCAGCGCCTCTTTAATTAACGCTTTGCTCATTTACCAAACAATCCTTTCAACATCAACCGGATTACGGTTAATTTTAATGGAATTAATTTTTCCGCTGCCCATTGATATGATTCTGTCAGCCATAGGTGCTATTGCCTGATTATGGGTAATGACAATTACCGTCATACCAGAATCACGGCTTGCCTCCTGAAGAAGCTTTAAAATGGTAACACCTGTTTTGTAATCAAGAGCACCGGTAGGTTCATCGCAAAGAAGAATTTTCGGGTTTTTCGCCAAAGCTCTTGCAATGGAAACACGCTGCTGCTCACCGCCCGAAAGCTGTGACGGGAAATTGTCGAGCCTGTCACCGAGACCTACCATTTCAAGTACGGTTCCGGCATCGAGGGAGCCTGGACTCATCTCCGTTGCAAGCTCAACGTTTTCAAGTGCCGTAAGGTTCGGCACAAGGTTGTAAAACTGAAAAACGAATCCGACATCGTGGCGGCGAAATTCCGTAAGCCTTTTGTTGTTAAGCTCGGTTATGACCTCGCCGTCGATTATAACCTCACCCTCGGTTGCGTTATCCATACCTCCGATTATATTAAGAGCTGTTGTTTTACCTGAACCGCTGGCACCGACAATTACGCAAAACTCACCCTTTTCAACGCTGAAGCTTACATTGTCAACTGCTTTAATTTCAACCTCGCCCGCTTTATAAACCTTGCTGACACCGTTAAATTCTACATAACTCATTTTTATCCTCCTATACTTTGCAGCACCTTATTCGCTACCGGAATTGCCGCCGTCCTGGCGGAAACATTTGAATCTTCTATAAGAACAACTATGGCATAAGGGAAATCCTCTTTTTGAGAAAATCCGACAAACCAAGCATTGTCGCCCGTGTTTTCGTCACCGACCTCCGCCGTACCCGTTTTGCCGCACATTTCAAGTCCGGGGAAAGAGCTTTCGCCGTAATAATTCACAACGTTCGAGCGAAGAAGTTCTTTGAGCTTTTGGGCGGTGGATGAGCTTAAATCGATTTCGTCAACCGTGCTTTTCGAGGCTTTATATGTTGAAAAGCCCGAAGGTGTTGTAATCGATTTTACATAATACGGCTTTACTGCCGTGCCTTCGTTTGCGACAGCACCCATAAGAGTCAGCATCATACACGGATTCACTTTTATCGTATACTGCCCTATACCTGCCCAACCGATGTCTATATCGACTGCTTTCGACAAATCCGCACTTCCCGCAGCGACAGGCACTCTGTCAACTTCAAACGACGATGTAATTCCGAGCTTTTCGGCGGTTTTTTGGAGCTTATCCTTGCCGAGCTTTATCGCAATTTCCGCAAAAGCCGAGTTACAGGAATTGTTAAGTGCTTTTTCAAAAGACTGATTGCCGTGCTTTCCGTTGCAAACAACCGAAGTCGAACCGACATCATATTCTCCGTCACAGTAAAAGCTTTCGGAATAAATATCGGGTATATTTTCTATTGCGGCAGCGGAAGTAACAATTTTAAATATAGAACCGGGGGTAAATGACTGGGAAAGGAACTTGTTGATGTACGCTCCCTTATAGGCATCTGTATCCATAGTTTTGCTGTTCGGCTTGTTTTCGGGGTCGTATGTCGGCGTTGAGACCATACAAACAATTTCACCTGTTTTGTAATTATACACGCCTACAGTGCCTTTTCTGCCGTTGAGAGCATTGTAAGCCGTTTTGCAAACCTCGGCATCGAGTGTAAGATTTACATCGTTGCCGATGCCGTATTTTTCAAGATAATACGTTCCCGAAACAATGTTATATCCCGTCAATTCCGACTCGTACAGTGCGTGAATACCTGTTGACATAAACCCTTCCGTGTCACCGACTGCGTGAAGCGTTGCTTTCCTGACAGCAATATCGGTGTTATAAACACGCTTTGAATTTTTTGTTTGAGCAAGTATTACTCCCTGAGAATCGTAAATTGTTCCCGCAGCGGAAATCTGACCGCCCGAATAAATGTGAGCATTAGCTCGGTGGGTTGCCCATTCATCACTGTTTTTTAAGAAGGAAAACGCAAGCACCACGGTGCCTACAACAAACACACCTACAACCAAAAGCAGCAAAAAAGCCCGTTTGACAGTATTATGCATTTTCAATTCCTCCTTTTATGTCTTTGATAAATTTTAACCCGCAAGCTGAGTTTCTTTGAGTGTTTTGGGATATGCCCTCGGATCAACGCTTTTGATAAACGCAAGAAGCGCCCAGCAGGACATCATACTTGAACCGCCTCGGCTGACAAAGGGAAGCGTAACGCCTGTCCACGGCAATAAATCCGTCACACCGAAAACGTTCAAAGCAGTTTGAACAATAAGCAATCCCGCAGCGGAGCAAGCCGCAATTACATAAAACGAAGTTCTTGCGGATTTTGCCGCCGCAATGGTATAAACCAAAATCGCAGCGAACGTAAGAATAACGGCAAATCCCAAAATCAAGCCGTATTCCTCGCAAACCATACCGAAAACAAGGTCGGTTGTTGCGGCGTAAACATCCCTTAATTTTCCGTTACCCAAGCCTACGCCGAAAAGTCCGCCGCTTGCGGCATAAATAAGCGTGCGTGTCTGCTGCATACCCTCGTCATAAGGAGTATCCCATATATGTCGGTATGTTGCAAACCTTGCCGCAACAGTGGATTTGAATGATATTATAAGAACCGCACCGAGTACGGCAACAACGCAAATTACGGCAATTGTTTTCCAATCGCCCGAACGCATATAAGCGATAATAATAAAAGTCGCAAAGAAAATAAGTGCCGTGCCGAAATCTCGCATAAGGAAAAGAGCGCCTATACACCCTGCCGCAAAGACAAGATATTTGAAAACGCTTCGCGTTGTTTGAAGCTTATCCAGTGTAGCGGCACCGACAAAGATGAATGCGATTTTAACAAACTCCGAGGGTTGAAACGAAAACGAGCCTATTTGCACCCAGTTTTTCGCTCCGTTGTACGATTCCGCCGCCACAAGGTTAAACGCAAGCGCACCTGCGGCGATAACCGCAGCCGGCAAACGCAGTGCCGTAACTCTGTCCGAATTTGCGATAAGCCAACGCATAACAATAAAAATCAGCACACCCGCAATAATATAAATAACCTGCTTCAAAGCGTAATCGTTTGAAACGGTGGATATCAGCGCAAGTCCTATCCCCGAAAGAAAAAACGCTATAAATTCAAGTTCAAAAGATGTCTGCTTGAGTGACACCCGCATTGAAGCCACATAAAACCATTCCACAAGAATAAACGAAAGGAAAATTGTTATAAGCTCCGCAGGCTTATCCTGTGTTTTTGTCAAAATCTGAACAAAAGACAAAAGCTGAAAAACGGTTATCAGCAACAAATACAGCATATAGCTAAACGGCTTAACCTTTTTTGAAGCCACAAAAATTCCCCCTTTCCGCAGACTTGTTTATTTTTCGGCAAACTTAATTTTTGCTCCTCCGATGTCAATAATGTCACCGGACTTGAGAATCTTTTCGCCGTCGTATCTGCGTGAATTTACATAAACTCCGTTTGAAGAAAAGTTCCTTATCCGCCATTTTCCGTCCGCGAAATGCAATTCTGCGTGCTTTCTCGAAACGGTCGGCAAATTAAGAAAAATATCACAGTCCTTCCCGCGTCCGATGGCAAAAAGCGTCCCGTTGAGCGAAAAAGTCTTTCCGTTGGACATACTTATTAATTCGTATTCGGCATTTTTCTCGCCTGCACGCTTGTCCCCGAAATCGGGTGCCGAAAAAATGTAGTTCACATTTCCGAAAGAAACTCTGTCCGAATCCGACAGATTTTCCTTTTTGTTAATTTTATGTCCGTTAAGAACTATGCCCGTTTTGGAACCCGTATCGAAAATTACCCATGTGTTTTTTCTTCTTGACACGACACCGTGAAATCTTGACACGGTGGGATAATTCAAAACTATATCGCACGATGGGCTTCTTCCTATCGACGTTTCCCAGTAATGCAATGCTATGGCTTCGCCCGTCATTTCATTGACGAGGAACGCAACCGTTTTTGATTTGGGCCTTTTAAAAAGCAGGGAAAGAACGCATCCCGTAATTATAATAACCGCCAGTGCGGGAAAAACAAATCTTACATATTCCTCAAACAGCTCTGTCAAGACGCACTCCTCCCTTTTACCGATACAATTATAATAAATTATATAACATCGAAAAAAAAAGGTCAACTAAATTAACTTTCTTTTTACAACTTTTAAATAATCTTTAATAAATTCTTGATATAAAGGGAAATTTATTCTATAATATACTTAAAATAAGCAAAGAGGAGTTTTTTAAATGAGTGTTGAAAAAATATTCTACGGCACAACCTCTGTCGGAGAAGATGTATACAAGTATATAATCACCAACAGAAACGGTCTTTCCGCCGAAATCATTTCATACGGTGCGACACTTGACAAGCTTTATGTCCCCGACAGAGAGGGCGTTCTTGACGATGTTCTTATCGGCTTTGACGACATATCCGGTCACGAAACACGCTCGGATTATCAGGGTATGATTGTGGGAAGATATGCAAACAGAATCGCAAACGGAAAATTTTCGATTGACGCAAAAGAATACGAAGTTACTCACAACGAAGGTCAAACCTGTCTTCACGGAGGCGGAGAGTTTTCTCACTCTGTTTGGAGAGCGATTATCGTTGATGACAACAAGGTAGAGTTTTCGTTTTTCAGCCCCGACCTTTCCTGCGGATTTCCCGGAAATATGAATGTGACGGTCACATACACGCTTGATGACAGCAACGCACTTTCAATCGAATACAGCGGTGTAAGTGACAAAAAGACAATAATGAACTTTACAAACCATGCGTACTTTAACCTCGGCGGTTTTTCTTCGGGTTCGATATGCGACCACGTTCTTTGCATAGATGCCGACTTTTTTACACCCATTGACGGCGACAGCATCCCTACGGGCGAAATAAAATCGGTTGAAAACACTCCTTTTGATTTCAGAACACCGAAAAAAATCGGGCAGAACATTCATGATGACTGCGAACAGTTGAATTTAACAAAAGGCTATGACCACAATTTCTGCTTAAACAAAAAGAACGATAACTCCGCAAACGTAACGGTTTTTGACGAAAAAACGGGCAGACAAATGGAAATGTTTACGGATTTACCGGGGGTTCAGCTTTACTGCGGTAATTTCCTTGACGGTATTGACGGAAAATCAGGCACTAAAATGGAACGCCACGCAGGCTTCTGCCTCGAAACTCAAGTTTATCCCGACAGCCCGAACAGACAGGATTTTCCGAAATGCGTTTATGACGCAGGCGAAAAATACAAAACAAAAACAGTTTACAAATTCTCGGTAAAATAATATATCAATAATAAAAAGGATTCCTTCGGCTTTTGTCATCTTGCAAGCCAAAGGAATCCTTAATTTTGTTTTATGTATTATGAATTTATTCTGTTCATTGCCTCGTCGATTTTTTCATCGAGCATAAGCGGTAAAACATCGCAAACTTTTTCGGCAGTGTTATTCAGCGTTTTTAACTCGTCATTCGTAAAACGTGAAAGCACCCAATCCGCCAAATCCTCCCATTCGGGCGGTTTTTTTCCTACGCCGATTTTTATGCGGGGAAAATTATCGCTGTTTAAATGGTAAATGATGCTTTTTATTCCGTTGTGACCTCCGTCGGAACCTTTTCGCCTTATTCTCGTTCTTCCGACATCAAGCGAAATGTCATCATAAATCACAATAACCCTTTCAGGCGGAATTTTATAAAACTGTGCGGCATCCCTTACAGCCTCGCCGCTGTTGTTCATAAAAGTCTGAGGCTTCATAACAAGGCACTTATGCCCGTTTATATTAACATCCGCAAGCAGTGACTTATACTTTAGTTTGTTGATTTTTATGTTTTCCCTGTCCGCAAAAAAATCCACAAACATAAATCCCGCATTATGACGTGTAAATTCGTATTTGTCACCCGGATTTCCCAAGCCGACAATTAAAAATTCGGCACCTCCCGCAGAAAATTCCTTCTTTTTTTTCAAACCAAACATAAATTATCTACCGTTCTTTTTCATTCTTTTATACGGCTTTTTCTTCTCAACCCAGCCGTTTTTGTTAACTTGTCTGTTTCTCGCTATTGCAAGGGCGGAATCGGGAACATCCTCGATAACCGTTGAACCTGCGGCGACAAAAGCATCTTTTCCCACCGTAACGGGTGCTACGAGATTAACTCCGCAGCCGATGAAAGCACCGTCTTCGATTACCGTTCTGTGCTTATTTGTTCCGTCAAAATTCACCGTTGCACAGCCGCAGCCGATGTTGACTTCGCTGCCGACAGAGCCGTCACCGACATAAGAAAGATGCGAAATTTTTGTATCTTTGCCCACCGTTACGTTTTTAAGTTCAACGAAATTGCCCACTCTCGCATTTTCCGAAACAACGCACCCCGGTCTGATTCTTACAAACGGGCCGATTTCAGCACCCTTTTCTATTTCGGAGGAATAACAGTGCGAAGCGTTGATTTTTGCGTTTTCGCCTATTTTACAGTTATCGATTACGGAATTGGGGCCGATAACCGCACCGGATGCAATTTCGGTTTTTCCCGTTATCTGCGTTCCGCTTAAAATTACGGCACCGCTTTCTATCACGGCTTCCTCCGAAATCGCAACACCGTCCGTACACATAATCTGCACGCCGGACAGCATAAGCTTTTTCAAAATTTCCTTGCGTTTATATTCATTAAGCTCATATGCTTCAAAAAGGTTATTAACGCTCATAAAATCCTCTTTGTTTGTGCTTGTAAATTCGTCTATGTTATCGAAAGTTCCGATAACATCATCAAGAGAGATTTCTTCCTCCTGTTCAAAGGAACAATGCTTTTTAAAATCATCAACAGTCATCCAAACAGCCGAAAAAGAATCGCAAAAATCGGAAACTATCGCAGTTGCTTTTCTGTCGTTTTTCAAAAAAGCTTCGTAAGAGCTTTTCACTGTTTCTTCCGAAATAAACGGACTTGTGCCTTGAGAAATAAACACATCGCCCTTTTCGTTATGCGTTACAAAATTACGCAAGCCGTCTGTTCTTTCTTCTTTTTTGAAAATCGCAAACGTGTTGTCAATTCCGGCAAGGATGAGCGAATCTTTTAAAAACTCGTACATAGGTTTGAAAACTATCTCTACAGATGACAAACTTTTTTGGCTGTTTTGAGAAATTGTTTTTTCGCACAAAATTAAAGAACACTTTTTCATTTTTATACCCCTTTTGCAAATTCAGGTGCATATATTTTATGAAAATTTTTTACAAATATTACATCGATTCCGGTGCTTCTATTTTAAGAAGATTCAAAATATTTTTAATTGTGTCACGAACGCAGACGCAAAGATAAACTCTTGCCTGCATAAGCGACTCGTCCTCGCAAACAACACGGCACGAATTGTAGAACTTGTGGAAAAGAGTTGCAAGCTCTATTACATACCTTGTGATTTTGGCGGGGTCATATTTTTTAACTGCCTCCACTATTTCGCCGGTGAGCGATGCCAGATGTCTGATGATATCCTTTTCGGTTTCTTCCGTCAAAAGCTGAAGCTCCTCATCCGTGCAGTCACGAACCTCGTTTCCGTCAGCTTTGATTTTTTTGAGGATACTGCAAATTCTTGCGTGTGCGTACTGACAGTAATAAACGGGATTTTGTGAGCTTTGCTCAACGGCAAGATCCAAATCGAAATCCATTTGTGAGCCTGCTTCCCTCATATTGAAAATGAAACGCGAAGCATCAACGGGAATTTCCTCAAGCAAATCGACAAGTGTAATTGCTTTGCCCGTTCTCTTGGACATCCTTACGGCTTCGCCGTTCCTTGTAAGGCGGACAAGCTGCATAAGTATGACATCAAGACGTGACGAATCAACGCCGATAGCATCAAGCGCCGATTTCATTCTTGCAACGTGTCCGTGATGGTCGGCACCCCAAATATCTATTGCAAGGTCAAAATTTCTGACCTCAAGCTTGTTTCTGTGATACGCTATATCCGCCGCAAAATAAGTCGGGTTTCCGTTTGCACGGATAAGAACGTCATCTTTAAGCTCAAGCTTATCGATATACTCCTGAGTTTTGCCTTGAGCCAGCAGCATCTTTGTCTGAACTTCGATATTCTTGTACCACAAAGCACCGTCCTTTTCATATGTAAGACCGTTCTTTGTAAGAAGCTCGATTGTTTCTTTAAGCTCGCCGTCATTGTGAACAACGGATTCGTTAAACCATCTGTCATACTCTATTCTGTATTTTGAAAGAGTGGATTTCATATTGTCGATATTTCTCGGCAACGCATAATCAACAAGAGCCTTTCTTCTTTCTTCCTCGCTCTTTTCAAGATAGCTGTCACCGTGAATTTCGGCAAACTCCGCCGCACGCTCCTTTATATCCTCGCCGTGGTAGCTGTCTTCGGGCAATTCGGGAGCATCCTCGCCTTTAAAAAGCTGCTGATATCTTATGTCAAGCGACAAGCCGAATTTTTCTATCTGATTTCCGGCATCGTTAATGTAAAATTCACGGCTGACGTCATATCCCGCATAATCCATTATTGCGGCAAGGCAGTCGCCCAACGCACCGCCCCTTGCGTTGCCCATATGCATAGGCCCTGTGGGGTTTGCCGAAACGAACTCTACGTTTACTTTTTTGCCCTTTCCGTAATCGGAACGTCCGTAGGAAGCGCCGCACGCACGCACATCTTTAAGTATTGCCGAATAATACGACGGGCTTAAATAGAAATTAAGAAATCCCGGCCCCGCAATTTCGCATTTTTCAAGATAAGTTCCGTCAAGATTTATTTTTTCAAGAATAACTTCGCCTATTTTTCTCGGATTCATCTTAAAAGCTTTTGTTGACATCATTGCAACATTTGACGAAAAATCGCCGTTTTTTCTGTCGGCGGGAACTTCGATTTTAAAATCACTCACAGGCTCTGCCGGAAAAATGCCCTCACTTATTGCCTTTCCCATAGCGTCAAGAATTGCCTGCCTTATTTGCTGGTGAGTTTCATTCACTATTTTTGACATTGTTTACATCCTCTCAGTCCGTCTTCGCAAATTTGCAAAGACTTTTCAACTTTCTTTAACGGTTATTATAAGATAATTTTCGGATATTACTCCCGCACCCATATCAAGAGTGTAATCAAATTCAAGTTTTCCGCCGTTTTCGTCAACATCACTTTCAACACGATTTGCGAAAACTCCGAGCATCAAAATACCCGCAGGGGTTGAATATGAGCAGTTATGCCTTTTTCCCCTTTGGATAATCAATTCGGTTTCAAAAATACCCGAACGTGTCATTGTAATGCGTTCGCCGTTTTCGACCTTTAACGTAACCGTACAGCCTTCAAGCTCTCCGTCCTCGGTATAAGAAAGCTCATAATTATCTCTTGTACCTTTAAATGAACCCAACACTGTAGTTTCAAGGCCGTCGGTGTCGCCCTCCATTTCGTGGCGGTCAACAATTTTTATAACAACTTCTTTTTCCATTTATCTGCTCCATTTTTCCTCGGCACATTCAATAAGCTTTGAAAGAAGTGCGGGACTGTCAAGCCCTGCGGCATTCATAAGCTTCGGATACATACTGATGCTTGTAAAGCCGGGAATTGTGTTCGGCTCGTTGAGCATAATTTTTCCGTCAGACTCTCTGACAAAGAAATCCACTCTCGCAAGGCCTGAACAGCCGAGTGCTTTGTATGCCTTGCAGGCAGCCTTTTTTACATCCTCCAAAACATTTTCGGGAAGTCTTGCCGGAATAAAAAGCTCGCTGGCATCGGAAACATACTTCGCTTCAAAATCGTAAATTTCGTTTACCGAAACAATTTCACCGACCTGCCCCGCCATAGGCTCATCATTGCCGATGACGGCACACTCGACCTCTTGACCGACAATGCCTTCTTCAAGGACGATTTTAGTATCTTCTTTAAAAGCAACATCTACGGCTTCTTTAAAATTCTCTCTCGAAGAAACCTTTGTCACGCCGACGGACGAGCCTGCGTTTGCCGGTTTTACGAAAACGGGATAGCCCAGATATTCCTCTGCCTTGTCAATTACCGCATCCTCATTGAGAGAATACTCGTATTTTGTCACACCGAGCCACTTTGCCTGCGGTATTCCCGCACAGTCGGCAACGGTGTTGGTAAGTGCTTTATCCATACAAACGGCACTTGAAGCACAGTCGCAACCGACATAAGGGATTCCCGCCAATTGCAGCAAGCCCTGAATTGTTCCGTCCTCACCGTTTTTTCCGTGCATTACGGGGAACACAACGTCAATTCTTTCCGTTTTTGCTTCGCCGTTTTCAAACACTATCAAGCCGTGGCAGGAAGCGTCGGGAGAAATTACCGCTTTCGTGAGGTTTTCTTTATCCTGTGTCCATTTGTCTTCGGGAAGATTCTCCGTTTTTCCCGTATATTTGAACCACTCGCCCTGCTTCGTGATGCCGAGCATCACTACCTCATATTTATCGGCAGGAATGTTTTCGATTACAAACTTTGCGGAAACCGTGCTTATATCATGTTCGCTTGAAGCTCCGCCGAAAACCACCAAAACTTTTTTCATTACCACATAACCTTTCCTAATATGCTCACTGTTGATTCATCATTGACTGCGCCATGCTGCGTTTTTTCTCTTTCGGAGGCTTGTAAGCCGGAGGATTTTCAAGCAGCTTTACCGCTTTTTTACCCGATGAGCTTGCAAGATATCTGTTGACGTTAATCGTTATCGCCGCAAGTTCGGGATCCATATAATCGACACAATTTGCAAGCAGCTCATCATCATTGTTAAGCTGACCGAAAATCGTAACGGCAATAAGGCTTTGCACATCATTTGTGCCGTCGAGGTAAATTTCGTTAATCATATTAAACAGCTTTTTCATCTGCTGTTTATCGTTCTGTCTTATAGTTTCGACGGCATAAGAGCCGTACTCGGCAAAAAATTCATCAGCCAAAAATTCGCCGTATTTTTCTATGTTTTTCTTGTATTCGTTTCTGAGTTCGGGATAAACGATAGTATATCTGTTTGCAAGAGTGTTCGGGTCATAAAAGCTGCTGCCGTTTTTTGCCGAAGCTTTTGACACGGGAGGCGGAAGTTTTACCCCCTTTGAAGATGTTTTTTCTTCTTTTTTTATTTTAAATCTCGAATCGATACAATCGTTAAATTCGTTTATTATATATTTCAAATCCTTTTCGTCAAAGGTTTCCTCATCAAAAAGCGATGCGGAAATGCTTTTGAACGTCATATCGTCCTCGCTGCCCTCTCCCGTCTGGAAGCAAAGCTTACCCTCGGAGAAAAGAATTCTGATATTTCCCCTTTCCGAAGCGTAATCAACATAAAGCTTTGAATCGTCACCGTTAATAGGAAGCTCTTCCTTTTTACCGTCGGGATAAACCGCCGAAAAGCCTTTGAGTGCAAGATTTTCCGAAATGCCCTTATCAATGAGTTTAAATGTTTCCTGAATATTCATTTCATTTCTCCCAAAATTATAATTATTGATTTTAAGTTTACATAGTATTGTATCATAAAAAAAGTTCTTTGTCATCATCTATTTATAAAAGATTTTGTAAATTTCCCTTTAATAATATATACAGAATGAAATAAACTTGCTTTATTTTCTATTATATGGTATAATTGTTCATTATATTGGTAAGTTTCGTCATAAAGGAGCAAAATTAAAATGGACTACGTTTTTTCGGACAAAATTTCTTCCCTTAAACCATCCGCAATAAGGGAAATTCTAAAGGCAACCTCAGACCCAGGTGTTATCCCCCTTGCGGCGGGCAACCCCTCGGCAGAGGCTTTCCCCGTTGATGAAGTAAAAAAAATCACTGCCGAAATTTTGGCGGAAGACCCCATCCTCGCTTTGCAGTACGGTGTTACCGAGGGCTACACTCCGTTGAGGGAGCTTTTAACTTCGTATATGAAGAAAAAGCACTCGGTCGGCAGAGATTTTGACAGCATAATCATAACCGCCGGTGCACAGCAAATTATGGATCTTTCATCGAAAATTCTTCTCAACGAGGGCGATACGGTAATTTGCGAATCACCGTCCTTTATCGGTTCTCTCAACTGCTTCCGTTCATACAATGCACGTCTGTGCGGAGTTGAGGTTGAAAGCGACGGAATAAATGTCGAAAAGCTCGAAGAGGCACTTAAAACCGAAAAAAATGTAAAATTCATCTACACAATCCCGAATTTCCAAAATCCGTCAGGTGCCACAATGTCGCTTGAAAAGAGAAAGAAAGTTTACGAGCTTGCGAAAAAATACAATGTCCTCATACTTGAAGACAACCCTTACGGTGACTTGCGTGTAAGCGGAGAGCATATTCCCTCAATCAAGAGCCTTGACGAAGACGGCATAGTAATATACGGCGGCTCTTTCTCGAAAATACTTTCTCCGGGCATCCGTGTGGGATATGTCATCGCTCCCGAAAAGCTGATTGCGAAAATGACGGTCGGCAAGCAGGCTACGGATGTGCATACGCCGATGCTCACACAGCTTATCGTTTACAAATGGATGACGGAATACGATTTTGAAGCACACATAAAAAATATTTGCGGAATTTACAAATCAAAGCTCAACCTTATGTGCGACGCCGTTGACAAGCACCTCGGCGACAAGGTAACATATGTGCGTCCCGAAGGCGGTTTGTTTGTTTGGTGCAAATTAAATGATGACATAAATATGCTTGATTTTTGTGCAAAAGCCGTAGAAAACAAAGTTGCGGTAGTTCCCGGAACAGCGTTTATGATGAGTGCCGAGGACAAAACGCAATGTTTCAGAATGAATTTTTCAACCCCCTCTGATGAAAAGATAGTAAAGGGTATTGAAATTCTCGGCAATATTTTGAAATGAGGTAAACAAATGGAAGGCACACAAAAGAAAAAGAAAATTTTAAGCTGTATTCAGCCCACGGGTACTCCCACGCTCGGCAACTATCTCGGTGCTTTAAAAAACTGGAAAGCACTTGAGGACGATTTCGATGCGGCTTACGCCGTTGCGGACTTGCACGCAATCACGGTAAGGCAGGATCCTCAGCAGTTCAGAAAACAAATCACGGAAGCTTTTGCACTTTTGCTTGCAATAGGTCTTTCACCGGAAAAAAGCATAGTGTTTGTTCAAAGTCAGGTTCCCACACACGCACAGCTTGCGTGGATACTCAACTGCTATACGCAGTTCGGTGAAATGAGCCGTATGACACAGTTTAAGGATAAATCACGTTCCCATGCGGATAACGTAAACGTAGGACTTTTTTCTTACCCCGTTCTTATGGCTGCGGATATACTTCTTTATCAGGCTGATTTTGTACCGGTCGGTGCCGACCAAAAACAACATCTTGAAATCGCCAGAGACATCGCAAACCGTTTTAACGGAATGTACGGAAACGTTTTCACCATTCCCGAACCGTATATCCCGAAAGCCGGTGCAAGAATTATGTCGCTGCAAGACCCGTCAAAGAAAATGAGCAAATCGGACGAAAACGCAAAATCGTTTATTTCGATTCTCGACAAGCCCGAAACAATTATGAAAAAAATGCGTTCGGCAGTCACAGACAGCGAGGCTTCGGTTCATTTCGACGAAGAAAACAAGCCCGGTGTTTCAAACCTTATGAACATCTATTCCTGCTGCACGGGTCTGAGCAACGAACAGATAGAAAAAGATTTTGCGGGAAAAGGGTACGGTGACTTCAAAACGGCGGTCGGAGAAGCCGTCGTCGAAGAACTTCGTCCCGTAAGAGAAAATTTCGATATGTATATGAAAGACACCGCCGCATTAAAGGAAATGATGAAGGCAGGCTCCGATGTCGCAACGAGAATTTCGCAAAGAACTCTTGACAAAGCTATGAAAAAAATCGGATACGTTTTGAAATAACACCCATAAACAGATTGGAGGTTTTTTTATGAAAGCCAAAGACAGCGTCAAAAATTACGATTCAAAAATCAGAGAGTACGTCAATTACTCTTACAGACAATCAAAAAACGCCTGTAAAAATTACGGAGCTCGTCCGGCAGGCGGAGAAAAAGAAAGCGAGCTTAAAAATCACCTTGTAAAGGAGCTTGAAGCCTGTGCCGACAGCGTGGTGACGGAGGATTTCAAATTTGCAAAAACAACGTCATTCAGCGAAAACATTTTCAGCCTTATCTTTTTGGTCATAGCTTCGGTATTAACCGTTCTCGACTGCTTCGGATTGTTCGGAGAAAGCTCATTACCCTCAATAATTGCGGCAATTTCCGTTCTTATAGGTGCTGCGAATATTCTTTTTCCGTCGCTTGAAAATGCGTTTTCTTCGCTTTTTGCAAAAAAGCTTTCATCTTCAAACATTTATGCCGTAAGAAATGCGGATAAAGAAGCAAAGAAAAGGCTTGTACTCGTAGCACACAGCGATTCATTGCCGAAACGCAAATTCCGCACGGAGCCGTTCACGGTAATTACAACGATAGGCTTTTTCCTCACCCTTGCGGTGCTTTTTGTCAACTCGCATAACAATTGGTTTTCCGATATTCCCGCTTTAAAATATTCCACACTTGTTCTTATTGCTTTTATCCCGTTTGCACTCATTCCCGTTTTTGCGGACAGCGGCGAATTTTCAGAGGGAGCATCCGACAATCTTTCAGGCTCTTTCGCTTCAATTGCGGTATTAAAATATCTTAAAGACAATTCAATCGAAATACCGAACACGGAAATAAACGTGCTTATAACAAGCGCCCACTTTTACAACTGTGAGGGAGCAAAAGCATTTTACAAAAAGCACTCAAACCAATTTGCGGATATGCCCACCGTTTTTGTCGGACTTGATTCAATCGCAGGTAAAGAACCGGACCTCGGAACGGTAAAATCCGACAACAAATCGGGTAGCGGTGCTTCGGAATTGATTTTGTCCGGTGCCGCCGATGCGGGAATTGAATTACCTTCAAGCTCGCTTCAGGGCAAATATTCAGCCGATTCACTCACTTTCGGCAACGCATCTTCCTGCACGCTCACTTCTCTTACCGCCGATTTTGTAAAATCGCCCGACGGTTATGAGGATATGAAAGTTAAAACAATCGAAAATGCACTTAAAACTGTGGTTTCGACACTGTTTATTTACGACGAAGAATAAATTTTATCAAATTTTTACGAAAATTTTCAAAAATGGCTATGAAATTTTGAAAATTTGTGTTACAATGTATTCTAACGATTATCGTTTAACTCTGAGGAGGATGTTCTTATGAAAAGTTCAGTAAAAAAATTCCTTGCACTTGCATTGACAGGCATAATTATTTTTGCACTCGCTTCTTGCTCCGTAACGGATAAGGTTCAGTCATACTTCGTTGAAGAAACTTCTACAACCGTTCCTTACACAAACAAAACGGCAAAACCCGATAACGTAAAGGAAATCGTAAACTATTTCAACACTGTTTCGTCCGAGCTTAAAAAGGCAGAACCGTTTGAAGTATCGCTCGACAGAAGCTTCTCGGCAGGCGATTTTGAAAGTGAAAACAGCTATCTCAAGGCAGCTTTTCCGACAATCAAAAGCTTTATACTCGACAACACCGATTTCTTTGAGAAAAATCTTAAAGGCTCACCCGTTGAGGTTTATCCCATTGAAGGCTCCTCAGTACCGAGCATTGTAAGTATGAAACAGGTTAAGCTTGCAACCTGCTCACAGACAGATGACTATATGATTATCACAATCGATTTTAACGATGATTCCTCTCCGCTTGAAGCAGGCGGTCTCAGCAACGTTTACAACACAAACGATAAGGCTTCCATCCTTGAGGAATTAAAACAAGCAAGCGATTTGCTTGAGGTTGACGATTACGATGTTGAATACAACAGCGGCAGAATAGTATGTAAAGTGGAAAGAAAAACAGACAGAATCGTTTCCGCTACCTATTCAAGAGTTATCAATGTTACCGCAACCGTTACCGGCAACGGCAAATTTGAATCGGTTAAGGACGAGGAAGTTTCTTTCAACGTCACGGAAAACGAAAACTACACCGTTACTTGGGAAAATCCCGAAGATGCTACGGTAGCGGAAGAATAATTCCGACAATATAAATCTTTTAACCGCTGTGTTCATTTTATGAATTTCAGCGGTTTTTTTAAAACATCATTCACCGAGGTAAAATATATGAACAACAGTTACTTTAATTTCGGTAACGGCTTTCCTTATCAAAACAACAGCTTTGAAATGGCTGAAAAAACAAAATCGGAAATAAAAAAGCACAGTACAAGAATCGGAATTTGCATACTTGTTTTTCTTTCTTCTCCGTACATTTTCGGAACACTGCTCAACATTTTCGGACTTTATGAGGAATATACAAAGAACCTTATGCTTCAATACTCATGCGATATGTTTTTGACCGTTTTGATGCTGTTTGTTCCTTTCTATGTCGTTTACCGCTTGTGCGGGAGCAAAGACAAAAGGCTTATAGAAAAAAGTCTTGAAAAGCCGAAGAATCCCATATTGACTTTAAGTGCCGTCGGGTTCGGACTTATGCTCTGCTTTGCGGGAGATTACTTTTCAAATTTCATCTACACCTTATTTCAATCAGTAGGCATAACGCTTACCACAACAAATGATATTGAAATCCCCACTTCCGGTCTGCCGCTTTTCGCTTTTGCTTTTTCAACAATTGTCGTGCCTGCGGTTATTGAAGAATTTACAATGCGGGCTGTTACAATGCAGCCTTTGAGAAAATACGGCGACAAATTTGCGATTTTAATGACATCGCTGGTTTTCGGGCTTATGCACCGAAATGCAGTTCAGGGAATTTTCGCTTTCATTGCGGGTGCGGTTTTCGGTTATATCGCAATAGCAACCGATTCCGTATGGACTGCTTCCGTTGTCCACGCATTGAACAACGGATTTTATGTGCTGATAAATGTACTGAATGAGCTTAACCCCGATTTAACCGACAAAATTTATACGCTTTTTGTTTCGGTTATTTTCGTTGTCGGATGTGTTTGTGCGGTTCTGTTTGCATTGAGCAGGGACAGACACCGTTTGAAAAATTCTCACGGCATAATGACGTTGGGGCAAAAATCTTCGGTTTTCATCTTAAAAAGCGTACCTATGGTCATTGCCATTGTTTGGATGCTTATTTATACTCTTTTCGGGTGACATAAATGGATGATTATATTTTTATGAACGATGCCTTATCGCTTGCCCGTGAAGCGGCACAGGACGGTGAAGTACCCGTAGGTGCGGTTGTTGTTTGCGACGGTACGGTTGTGGGCAGAGGCAGAAACAGACGTGAAAAAGATAAAAACGCACTCGCTCACGCCGAAATAGAAGCCATAAACGATGCGTGCAAAACGCTCGGAGGCTGGCGGCTTTGGAAATGTGATTTATACGTTACGCTTGAGCCGTGTCCTATGTGTACAGGGGCAATAATAAATTCACGCATCAAAAGGCTGGTTTACGGTGCTTCGGACACGAAGGCAGGCTCCTGCGGAAGCGTTACAAACCTTTTTGACTTGCCTTACAACCACAAACCCGAAATAGTAAAAGGCATTTGCGAGGATGAATGTTCCGAGATTTTATCCGACTTTTTCAAAAATTTACGCAAACGCACAAGTAAAATTAAATAATCACAAAAATATCGGAAATACTGTAAAAAAACGGAGGTATTTTCGATGAAAGATCTTAAAGGTTCAAGAACGGAAGCAAACCTTATGGCTGCGTTTGCGGGCGAATCACAAGCAAGAAACAAATACACTTTTTATGCGGAAAAAGCAAAAAAAGACGGTTATGAGCAAATTGCCGCACTTTTTAAAGAAACGGCGGAAAACGAAAAAGAACACGCAAAAATATGGTTTAAAATCCTGCACGGCGGCAGCATAGCGTCAACGGAAATAAATTTGGCAGATGCCGCCGCAAGCGAAAACTTTGAATGGACGGATATGTATGCCGGCTTTGCAAAGGAAGCAAGAGATGAGGGCTTTCACGAAATTGCAGCACTTTTTGAAGGCGTGGCAAAAATAGAAAAAGCTCACGAAGAACGGTATTTAAAGCTGCTTGATAACGTGAAGAATGAGCTTGTATTTTCAAAAGACGGCGATGCTGTTTGGATTTGCCGCAACTGCGGACACATTGTAATCGGTAAAAAAGCTCCCGAAATGTGTCCCGTGTGTTCACATCCGAAAGCCTTTTTCCAAATTAAAGCGGAAAATTATTAAGTTTAATCAGCTATCCCCCTGCGGAAAACCGCAGGGGGACTTTTTTCAGGCTGTTGTCAGTCAGCAACCGCAGCCGCAGGAATTGCAAGAGCTGTCTCTTGTACAGCCGCAACCGCATGAGTTATTATCGCTGAACAAAAGGATAAGAATAAGGATGATAACCCAGGTATTGTTTCCGCCGAATAATGTGTTACACATTTCAGTTCCTCCTTTCAGTTTCAGGTGAGGTTTCCCTCAACCTTTACACTCCATTATATGGAGAAAAACGAAAGGTGTTACAAAGAAAACAGGCTGTAAAAAACTTGCGTTTTTTACAGCCTCAAATTGCTTTAAATTACTGTTCAGCGTAGATGCTGACTCTTTTGCGGTCTTTACCTACTCTTTCAAATCTTACAACACCGTCTGTAAGTGCGAAGAGTGTGTCATCCTTACCCTTACCAACGTTTGTGCCGGGATGGATGTGTGTACCACGCTGTCTTACAAGGATGTTACCTGCAAGAACAAACTGTCCGTCAGCTCTTTTTACACCAAGTCTTTTTGACTCTGAGTCACGTCCGTTACGTGTTGAACCCATACCTTTTTTATGAGCAAACAACTGAATGTTAATTTTAAGCATTTTCTGCACCTCCATAAATTACTTTGAGATTTTTTCTGTAATCTTTTTCCAACTCGTTCATATGAATTTGAAAACCTTTAAGAAGATTTTGCGATTCTTCGGTCACATCAGAAAGCATTACTTTCATATATCCGTCCGGTTTAACCTCCGCTTTTATGTCAAGCTTCATCACTTCCGATAAAGTGTTGGCAGTCATATAACAAGCCGAGGAAACTGCGGCACACAAAATATCGCTTCCGTGCTGTGCAAGTCCCGAATGACCCTTTACCTCAAAACCCTTGATTATCGAACGGTCGTTAAAAAACTTTACGGTAATCATTAAGATTACGCATTGATGGCTGCGATTTCAACCTTAGTGTAGGGTTGTCTGTGGCCTTTCTTTCTCTTCTCGTTCTTCTTGGACTTGTAAGTGAAAACAACCACTTTCTTAGCTTTGCCGTTTTTGATAGCTTTTGCTTTAACTGTTGCACCCTCAACATAAGGAGCACCTACAACAATGCCATCTTCCTTGCCTACAGCGATAACCTTATCAAAGGTAATCTCGGAGTCTGCTTCGACATCAAGCTTTTCAATGTAGATAGCTTCGCCTGCTTCTACCTTATACTGCTTTCCGCCGGTTTCGATAATTGCGTACATTGGTTCTTCAACCTCTTTCATATAGTCTCGCTACCCTCTTCCAGCTACGAAAAGCTGCGGGTGTCGGACGCACCGACTTTGGGAACCCGAGGTATGCGGCTTTAATATTATAGCACCGAGCAAGGGGCTTGTCAATAGTTTATTGCTGATTTTGGTTATAATTATTGTTGTTCCACCCGTTGTTACCGTTAAAATCGTAAGGCTTTTGAGGAATTACTATTGCACAAATTATGTAAAACAAAACTCCCGGAAAGCCTGCCGTGAACAGGGAAAGTGCAACGTAAACTATTCTGATTATTGTCGGGTCGATGTCAAAGTATTCGGCAATTCCCGAAAGCACACCGCATATCATTTTGTTTTCGCTCTTGTAAAGTTTCTTTTTCATAACTTTTTACTCCTTTTATTAATTGCCGCCGTAACGGTATTTTTCATAAGCGTAGCAATCGTCATAGGCCCCACTCCTCCGGGAACGGGTGTGATGTACGAAGCCTTTTTCTCTACATTTTCAAAATCGACATCACCGCAGATTTTACCGTTTTCAAGCCTGTTTATCGCAACATCGATTATCACGGCACCCTCTTTTACCATATCCGCCGTAATAAGCTTCGGCTTTCCTACGGCACTTACAATCAAATCGGCTTTTTTTGTAAATTCCGCAATATCCGGGGTTTTGGAGTGGCAAACGGTAACTGTCGCATTTGCTTTGACAAGGAGCATTGTCATCGGTTTTCCGACAATATTGCTTCTGCCGAGTACCACACAGTTTTTGCCGCTGACATCGATTTTGTATTCCTCCAAAAACTCCATAACGCCTGCCGGTGTGCAGGGCAAGAAAGCATAATCCCCTATCATAATGTGTCCGACATTTGTCGGATGAAAAGCATCGACATCTTTTTCGGGAGAAATGGAATTGATTACATTTTTTTCGCAAATATGCTGCGGCAGCGGCAATTGACATAAAATCCCGTCAACATCGCTGTCATTATTTAACTTTTCTATAAGTGCAAGCAGCTCTTCTTCTTTTGTTTCTTCCGGCAAAGCATACTCAAGAGATTTTATTCCGAGTTCTTCGCAGGATTTTTTCTTGTTGTTTACATAAATTTCGGAAGCCGGATTTTTACCGACAATTATAACAGCAAGGCAGGGAAAAATCCCCTCGTTTTTCAAAGCATCGACTTTTTCTTTCAAGGAGCTTTTCAGCTTCTTTGACAACGCTTTACCATCCATTATTACTGCCAATTTCAGTCCTCCTTTACTGTATCATTCGTTTTGATTTTTTCTTTTTTTGGAACACGGGAACCTTCGGGGAAATAATCTATTCCCTCAATCGGTTTCGGATTTTTTATAAATTTGCAAAGCAAAACGCACAGTGCCACCGAAAAGACAACAACAACAGTAACAGACAAAAGCTGCGACACTCTTATTGTTGTGTCACCGATATAAAGGCTGTCGGTTCTTAATCCCTCAAAAATCGTTCTGCCTATACCGTACCAAATACCGTAACAGAGAAAAATCTGTCCGCTGAATTTTCGGAACTTTTTCATTATAATATAAAGAATCCCGAATCCGATAAGACACCAAAGCGATTCGTAAAGAAACGTGGGATGAACGTAGCCGTCGGGCGACACACTGAAACCGTTTTTCGTGAATGTTTCCAAATGCGACATTATGTAATCTGCCGTCTTTTCGCTTTTCATTCCCCACGGCAAATCGGTATTTACGCCGAACGCTTCCTGATTCATAAAGTTACCCCATCTTCCGATTCCCTGACCGATGAGCAAGCTCATACCTGCCAAATCGAGAAGATTGTAAAAATTAAGCTTGTTTATTTTACAGGTGATAAACGCAGCCAAAATACCGCCGATAATTCCGCCGTAAATGGCAAGACCTCCGTGCCAAATGCGAACAATTTCGCTAAGGTGGTTTGAATAATAATCCCATTCAAATGCCACATAATAAAGCCTTGCGCCGATAATTCCGCCCAAAGTTCCGTAAATAAGTACATCGAGCATTTTATCAATGCTCATCCTCCACTTATACGCCTGCCTGCCGCCGAAAAGCACGGCAAGCAAAAAACCGAAAGCGATTATGGCACCGTACCACTTAATCGTAACATCGCCTATAAACGGAATATTAAATTCAGCCAAAACAGACGGTATGCTGAAGCCTCTTTCTATACCCTTAAAATAAACTACCGTGTAATCACTCATCATATCAACCTCTCAAGCGGGAAGAATTACCGAAAGAGCGCAATATCTTTCATCAAGAACACTTGACAAAAATTCGTTTGCCTCTTCACAGGTCAAAATTTTTAACGTTTCAAATTCATCAAACAATCCCTCATTCATAAAGGCGGCTGCTATAAGATTGTTTGCAAGCTCATCAACATCATTATAAGACATTATTTCTCTGCCGTAAAGCTTCTTCCTGGCTCTTTCAAAATCCGCCGTGCTTATTCCCGATTTTTTAATCTCTCTGATTTTTTCTTTTATAATTTCCGCTGTCTTTTTCGCATCACGGGATTCGCCCGAAAAAATCATCGAGCTGTAACCGTAACCCGTAAAATACTCTGTCGAAAACGTGGGATTTATCAGCTCTTCGTCAATGAGCTTTTTGTATAAATCGGAGGTGTTTCCTGCTATCGCTTCAAGAATAATATTGCCCAAAAGTTCTTCTTTCAGGGTTCTTTCCGGCGTACTTAACATTTCTTTAAATCCCAAAGAAAAAATGGGCGATGCCACCGAAAGCTTTTCTTCGACATAAGGCAAAACAACCTCTTTTTCTTCCTCTATAAACTTTCTGTCAATTGAAAAGGCTTCATCCTTTTTAAGAAGTCTGTCGGCAGATTCTATAACCTCCTCAACATCAACGTTTCCGGCAACCGCAAGAGCCATATTGCCGAGATTGTAAAAATCGTCATAGCATTTGTAAAGCAAATCGGCGGTGATTTCGGAAATAGATTCCTCCGTTCCCGCAATATCTATTCTTACGGGATGATTTTTGTACATAGCGCAAAGAAGATTGAAAAGAACTCTCCAATCCGGCACATCACGGTACATTCTGATTTCCTGCCCGATAATTCCCTGTTCCTTCTCGACTGTCTTTTGGGTAAAATAAGGATGCCTTACAAAGTCAAGCAAAATATCGAGATTTTGTTTGAAATTGGCGGAACACGAAAAAAGGTAGCACGTTTTGTCAAATGATGTGTAAGCGTTTGCGGATGCTCCCGTTTTCGCAAAACGTTCAAAAGCGTCAAGCTCCTCGCTTTCAAAAAGCTTGTGTTCGAGAAAATGCGCTATACCTTCGGGAACCTCGGTGTAATTTTCTTCTCCGCTTTTTTTGAAAACGGTATCGATAGAGCCGTACCGTGTTCCGAAAACCGCATAAGCCGTCGAATAGTTTTCTTTCGGGAAAACATAAATGTCAAGTCCCGAAGTGTGCTTGATTTTATAATACTTTTCATTCAAAAGCTCGTTTTTAATTTCTTGAATTTCCATTATTCTTCCTCCCCGTCATCACCGTTCCCCGAAAGCATATAAATAGTATCGAGGGTAACGTTTTCAGCCGCTTTCTTGATTTCTTCGGCAGTAACACGGTTAATTTCCCGTGCGTATTCTTCCGGCAATGTGATTTTTTCTTCGAGGATTCTTGCGCCTATCCACGCGTCTATGCTCTCAGGTGTGTCTCCGACCGACATAAACGCATCGGTCAAGCCTTTTTTGGAGTTTTCTATATCTTCGTCCGTAAAATCTGCTTTTTTCATCTTCTCAAGCTCTGTCAAAATCGCATCCGTTGCTTTTTTCTCGTTTTCGTCCTCGATTCCGCTTTGAACAACAATAATGCCTTTTTCCTTAACGAGCTGAGCCGAACAATAGTAGCACAGGCTCATTTTTTCCCTTACATTTGAAAAGAGCTTGGAGTACGGCCCTCCGCCGAACATATCCGTCATAACTCTTACAGGGAAAAAGTTATCATTACCGCTTTTTTGTCCCGTTCTCATACCGATTACAAGCTTGCCCTGTTTGACTGCAAGCTTTTCGTCAACTTTCTTACATTCCGACGATGCCGGCTCAAATTCGGTCACGGTTTTAATGACGTCTTTTCTGTTTATTTGCGAGAATTTCTCTCGGAGCAGTTCAACTATGCCGTCGTCCGTCTCACCGACAAAATTAAACTGAATCACGGCGTTTTCAAGGTATCTCCGCCACGCTTTCATCAAACGCTCGTTTGTAACGTTCTTTATTTCGTCACGTTTTCCGAATCTGCCCGTTCCGTAAGGCTTGCCCTTAAACATTTCTTCGATAAGACGGTCCTTGGCGTAAATTCTTTTTTCGCTGAATTCACCGTCGATTTTTTCTACAAGCAATCTTTTTTCAAGTTCAATATCTTCATCGCAAAATCTGCCGTTTTCAAGCTTGGGTTCAAACAAAATATCAAGCAGAAGCTGTGTACATTCTTTTGAAATTTCTTCGCCCGACAAAGCGAATCTGTCGCTGACGGAAACTATTCTGAAACATATATCCTGATTATCTCCGAGTTTTGATATTCCGCAGGCAAGAGATGCACCGTAAAGCTCGGCAAGCCGTCTGTTTAGCAAAGTCATTGACGGATATTCGGCACTTCTTCTCCTTAGCAAATAGCAAAGCAGCGAGTTTGCCTCCGTATCTCCGCCGAGAGGAAGCACTATGTGAACGCTCATCACATTCGTCTTAAAATCAGACGTTTTCACAAAACAGGCTCTTACCCCGTTTGCGATTTCAACCATTTCAACATTTCCGATCACTTCAATGACCTCTTTTCAATCAAAATTCCGCATATTAGTATACCACATTCTTATATGCTTTTTCCACTGTTTTAATAATTTATTTTAATTATTTTGATGTGTTGACTTTTATAATATATTGCAGTATAATCAAATTACGGTTTACAAACGGTGGAGTCTGTCATAAAACGCAACAGTGTTTTATTTGTAAACCTCTTTCGGGATAATTGCCGAAAGCGACGGAACTCCTTTGCGGGTTCTTTTTTATTTTCACTACAAATAAGGAGTGGTCAAATGAGTCCTATCACTGTCACAGCTCTCATAATTTTCGCAATTACCTACATACTTATGATGGCATTTCAAAAAATACGCCCTTATGTTGCTGTCGGCTCTGCAATAATTTTTGTTGCCTTGGGCATAATTTCCGTAGCAAATCCCGCAGCTTTCGGTGAAGGCTTTTTTGCACTTTCTTCAGGTGTCAATTACGCATACGGCTTTGTCGACGCCTTAAAAGAGATAGACTGGAACGTAATTATGATGATTGCCGGCACAATGGGTACGGTTTACCTTTTTATCGAATCGAAAATGCCGCAGCTTATGTCGGATGTTTTAATTTCAAAAATGCCGAACATCAAATGGGCTATAGTATGCCTTTCGCTTTTTGCCGGAATAGTTTCCGCTTTTGTTGACAACGTGGCAACGGTGCTTATGATAGCCCCCGTTGCACTTGCGTTTTGCAAAAAGGTCAACATCTCCCCCGTGCCGTCGATAATATGTATAGCGGTATCCTCAAACCTGCAGGGAGCCGCAACGCTCGTCGGTGACACAACATCTATTCTGCTTGCAAAACAGGCGGGACTTGATTTTTCGGATTTCTTTGTCGATAACGGACATCCCGGTATGTTTTGGGTGGTTGAAGCAGGCGCCGTGGCAAGTGCTTTGATTATTCTCTTTATGTTCAGACACGACAACGGAAAAATCGAGTTCAACTCCCGCACAAAGGTTGAGGACAAATTCCCGACATTTCTTCTTGTCGGAACGGTAGTGGCACTCATTGCAGTTTCGTTTATTCCTTATAAGGATTCCGCAGTGCCCGGTCAGCTTTACAAGCCCGAAATAACAAACGGACTTATATGCGTCGGATTTTTCCTTGTCGGCATTATAAGGGAGTTGTTTGTAAAGAAGAACAAATCGATTGTAAAAAATGCCTTTAAGGAAATCGACTATTACACCATCGTCTTGCTCACCGGATTATTTGTTGTGATAGGCGGTGTTAAAAATGCCGGCGTTATAGACGTTTTGGGCAATGCCATTGCAGGGCTCGGTTCGGGTTCGGTTTTTGTTGTTTACACGATAATCGTTTGGATGAGCGTTATTCTTTCCGCTTTTATCGACAACATTCCATACACGGCTACAATGCTTTCCATCGTGCCTGTTATTGCACAGGATATCGGAATTGAACCGACACTTTTGTACTACGGTCTTCTTTGCGGTGCTACACTCGGCGGAAACCTTACACCTATCGGTGCCAGCGCCAACATTGCGGGTATCGGCATCCTAAGAAAAGAGGGCTACGAGGTAAAAGCAACAACATTTATGAAATACGGTGTTCCGTTCACCCTGGCGGCAGTTATAACGGGATACGTTTTGCTTTGGTTAATTTGGAAATAAAACCGGCGAATTTTAAAAAAAATAAGTCGAGCGAAGACGAATCTTTGTTCTCGCTCGGCTTTGTTTGCAATCGGATAAAAATTTCTTAAATCAGTTCGACCTCACCGCTGTGGATGACTTTTTCCACACCGTCTTCAAGAACAACAAGTCCGCCGTCGGGTGAAATGTCAACGGCAAAAAAATCTCGGTTTTCACTTTTTACGAAAACCTTTTTTCCGAGCATTTCGGAATGCTGTTTTACCCGTGCGACAATTTCTTCTTCGGAAATTTTTTTCTCTTTAAAAATCGAATCCAAATTTTTTATAACGCTTTTAATTATAACATTTTTGTCAAAAATTTTTCCCGTTTCTATTTTCAGCGAAGTTGCGACAGAGCGTAATTCTTCGGGAAAATCGTTTTTTTCATTCAAAACATTTATTCCTATTCCTATCAAAGCGTATTTGATTTTCCCGTTTTCCGTAATAAGCTTTGTTAAAATGCCGCACACTTTTTTTGAGGAAATAATTATATCGTTGGGCCACTTGATTTTTGTGCGAACGCCTGTTTCTTCAAGCGTTTCGGCAACCGCCAGACCTGCTGCGGATGTAATGAGATTCAGCGTTTTTACATTTTCAGTATCAAGAATATACGTCATATAAATGCCTGAATTTTCGGGAGAAAAAAAGCTTCTTCCCATTCTTCCCGAACCCTTGGTTTGGCTTTCCGCAACAACTGCCGTCGGAGGGTCGGGCAAATCACGGCAAAGAGAAGCCGCATAAATATTTGTAGAATCTACTTCTTTTAAAAAAATAATTTCCTTATTCATTTTATCACCGTGACAAAGTTTACCACATATCAAAAAAATTATCAATGCGAGGAGGTTTAAAATGCTGAAAAAATTAGCATCTTTTTTCGATAAAAAAACCCGTGAAAATTTTTTCATAAGATTATTTACTTCGTGGAGCATTGCGGGAACAGTAAGTTATATGACCGTTTCGGAAAGTGTTGAAAAAATAAAGTCGGTCGAAAACATAAACTTGCTTTTATCGTTATCCGTTTTTGCGGTGGCTTATATATTTTTGACGGCAGCTTCGCAGATTTTTAAGAAAATCGACATTGACGGCTTATCTTTTTCGATTTCAACGCTTGTTTATCTGTTTTTTGTTTCAATGTTCAGTTCAAACAGTTACTACTGCATTGCACTTGCCTTTCCCGCAGCACTTTCCTGCATTTACACTGTAAGACGCTTTTCCGCAAACGGCGGCATCCTTGAGATTTCAAAAAAAGCCTCGGTAGGATACCTTTTGTTCATAGGGATTCTCGCAACCTTTTTAACGGCTCTTATAGGCGTTTGCAGGTACTTGAGCTTTTCGACACCGAACTTCGATTTCGGCATTTTTTCGCAAATGTTCTATTATATGAAAACAGAATTAATTCCCTTTACAACGTGCGAGCGTGAAAAATTGCTTTCGCATTTTGCGGTTCACCTTTCACCTGTTTACTATCTGCTTTTGCCGATATATTATGTTTTCGATTCACCTTTGACGTTGCAGATTTCTCAAGCGGTAATTTTGGGCAGTGCTTTAGTGCCGCTGTACCTGCTTTTAAAACACTTTAAGCTTTCCGATAAAGTTACGGTTCTTATGATGACATCCTTTTGCTTTTACCCTGCCGTTTTCGGCGGCACGTCATATGATTTCCACGAAAACTGCTTTTTGCTGCCGTTCATTCTGTGGCTTTTATACTTTGCGGAAAAAGGAAAACATCTGCCGATGTATATTTTCATGCTGCTGACTTTTTCGGTAAAAGAAGATGCACCGATTTATGTTGCGTTTATCGCACTTTATTTTATTTTTTCCGGCAAGAAGAAGCTTCACGGCATAGTTATGTTTCTTTCTTCGGTTTTGTATTTTTGCTTAGCTGTGTTCTTCTTAAAAACATACGGCGACGGTGCAATGACGGGACGTTTTGATAATTTCATAACGGATGAAAATTTGGGACTTGTTGATGTATTTATCACGATATTCAAAAATCCCGCTTATTTCATTTCACAGTGCATATCGGAAGAAAAACTGGTTTTCATTTTGTTTATGCTGCTGCCTTTGTCATTCTTGCCGATTCTTTCAAAAAAATGGTCGCAGTTTATACTTGTCGGGCCTTTGATTTTGATTAACCTGATGTCCGATTACACTTATCAACATTCAATTTATTTTCAATACGTTTACGGCACAACGGCTGTGCTTTTTTATCTTTCTGTTTTGAATATTGCCGATTCTCCGAAAAAATACAAAAAATATTTTTCTTCGCTTTCGGCAGTTATTTCGGTAATATTTTTCGCATTTACTTTTTCACCGAAATTAACTTACGTCAACCGTTTAAATTCAAACCGTGAGGATTACGTTAAAATCAGCACTGCTCTTGACACAATCGATGACGATTCATCCGTGCTTTCATCAACCTTCTACATTCCTTATCTTTCGCAACGAAAAGAAATTTACGAAATAGAATACTGTGTAAAAGACACGGATTATATCGTTATAGATGCCCGCTTTTCGAGTGCGGATTCCGACAGAGAAAAAATCGACACCTCCGAATATACTTTGATTTTGGAGGAAGAAAATCTGGTTGAAATTTACGCAAAAAATCAATAATAAAATTTATCACCGAGGGGAAAATAACCTCGGTGATTTTTTTGAAAAAATTTAAAGAATTTTTTATTGTTTTTTCATTCGGTGCAGTCATTTACAGCCTAATCGAAATACTTTTCAGGGGGTTTACTCATTGGACGATGAGTTTAACGGGCGGTGCTGCGTTTTTGATGATACACATTTCAAATTTTAAAATGAAAACTCAAAACATTTTTTTAAAATGTCTGACAGGCAGTGTTATAATAACAGCAATTGAATTTTTCGTGGGATGTATTGTAAACAGAGGACTGCATTTGGATGTTTGGGATTATTCAAACCGAAAATTCAATCTTCTCGGACAAATCTGCCCCGCTTTTTCGGCAGCTTGGTTTTGCCTTACTCTGCCTGCGATATATTTAAGTAAATTCATAAGAGAAAAACTTTTAAAACACAAATAAAAATTCATTGCGATTCATCCATAAGCTTTTTGAAATTTTCCCATTCCTTTTCCGTTACCTCATTTGGCAAGGATAAGCTGTTATACGAAAAAAGCGAAAAACCGTCACATTCCTTCTTACGCAAAAACTTCAGTTGCCGCGACAAAACATTATCGTTTTCCTGCCATTCTTTTTTGCCCGTTCCGGCATACAAATCTTCTTCCCCGCATTTGTAGGAGGCAAGACCTATTACAAGCTTTACGTTTTTGTTTGTAACCGTTTTACGCCAACGGCTGACAACCTTTTTGTACGGCATAGCTTCATTTTCAAAGCCGTAATAAACCTGCGGTATTATCCAATCGCAATAGCCGTCCTCCCTGCCCCAAAGCTCCACATCGGCAAAATGCGTGTTCATATCCGCATCTATATCCGCTGTGGGACTTATGCTTACAACTACTTTTTCGCTCTTGCTTTTTGCCGCCGAGTACATACCCGTTACAAAAGCATTTACCTGTTCTCTACGCCACTCTTCGAGAGTTTTTTTGCCGCTGTTGTTTTTGTACTTTGTAAATTCGTTCTTGTCGATTTCCTCATCCGTTGTCGGATAAAAGAAATCATCAATATGTATTCCGTCAACATCATAGTTTTCGATAATTTCCCGAACACCGTCAAGAATAAGCTTTTGAACCCGCACGGAGGCAGGATTATAATAAATCCCCTGCGTGCTGAAATATATATCGGACGGATTTTCTTCATACATTTTTTTCGCCGGGTTATCCTGCGACAAATTTTCCATATCCGAGGATGTGCCTGAGATTCTGTACGGATTTATCCACGCGTGTATTTTCAATCCGTTTTTGTGTGCGATATTAATTAAAATTTCAAGGGGGTCGTACCCCGGAGATTTACCTTGTTCACCCGAAATATATTTGCTCCACGGAAAAATTTCGGATTTATAAAGGGCATCACTGCACGGACGAAGCTGTATGAAAACGTGATTAAACCCACGCTTGCGGATATCCGTGAACATATTCTCCGCCTTGGCTGTAAAACCGCCCTCACCTATTCCCTTAAATTGCGACATATCATAAATGCTTATCCAAATTGCACGGATTTCTTCGCTTTTGCGTTCACTTTCTTTTTCGGAAGTTTCCGTGCATGCCGAAAAGAAAAACATAAAAAAACACATCAAAAAAATCAATACTTTTTTCACTTCAAACCCCCGACAAGAAAAATATACAGGTATTATTATGCTTTTAATTCCTTTTATATTCTTCAAATCGGGGGATTTTTTCAGCAAGTCACTGTCAAGATGCCCCTTTTTTGCTGTCCTAAAAATCCACCTCTGACTATTATGTTGGTTGAGAATATATTAAATATAATCTACACTAAAAAGTGTAAGAGAACATTTGTTCGCTTACAAAAAGTTGAAAGGAGAAGTGAAAACTTGACAAAAAAATCTGTTAGCCTTACACACTTTTCGTCAGAGGAAATCGCAGGTGCTTACAAGCAATTTAACAACCTCTATGACGAAAATGTGGAAACCCCGCTTGAGTACCTTGAAAGGAAACGCAAACGAGATATGAACAACATCATTCATATGATTATCGAAAATGAGCTTGATACAACAAAACGCAAAATTTTTTCAAGCGTGTTTTTCGGTGGAGAAAAAATCAGCGATGTTGCCTGTCAGCTCGGAATTTGTCTTTCAAATGCCTATAAGCATTATGACCGGGCGCTCAAAATTATCGAAAAAAATCTCAAATATGTAATTCTTTATCAAAACTGCTGCCGATATGAAAAGCTTACCCCGCTTGAACAAATGAAAATAAGAAAAGCAAAAGCTTTAAACGCATCATACCGTCCTGCAATCAGTATGAGAATTTACAGACTTATGGAAAAAGAAAATGTTTCAAAAAGCGACCTGTGCCGCTGCCTCGGCTTTGAGGAAAAGCATTTTGACGGGATTTTCGGCGGAGAAATTCAGCCCAACGCTGAAGAAATTGTTTTGCTTTCGGATTTTTTCGGAGTTTCATCTGACTACATTTTAAAGGGGGATTTGTCTTGAACAAAACACTAAAGGAGCTTGGTGAAGAATACCTTGCGGAAATTGAAAAAATCAATGAAAAAATCGAAGAATACCGTAAAAGGCTGAAAAAAGCTTTGAGCGAAAACAACAGTGACGAGGTTTACACTGTGCAAAAGCTTCTTCGTGTTTTTTACGGGCAAAAATGGGAAATGACAGACAACGCACGAATTTTAATAAACTACTACAACTGAGGCGGAAAGGAATTTGAATGAAGGATCTGACTGTAACTATGAATTCTTCAGGTACGTTTTCTCTTAGTCCCGATGTGGGAAAAATAGAAGAATACTGTGCCAAGCGTTTAAAAATTAAATTAAATACCGATTTTTTATCTCAGAACATATCTTATTACACATTAAGCTTTGAACCGTTTTCCGTTTCAAGAAAAATTATTACGGAAAACATATACAGGGAATCGGACACAACTGATGGCATCCACTTTGCGGACGGCTATATTTTTTGCCCTGTTTATGACTATATTTCGATTTCACCTAAAGTAATGGTGCAAATTGACGCTTACGAAACCGACTCATCCGGCAACGTTGTGTCGATTATGAAATCAGGCATTTTCACGCTTGAATTTTCCCCATCTCTTACAGGCGAAGGTATGATGCTTGAAACTGTGCGTCCGGATGTGAAATTTTTTGAAAATGTCGGCACTGCCGTAAGCGAAGCTCTTAAAACAGAGGTACTAAACGGTGCAAACATAAAAAACAGTTCGATTACAAACGAGAAAATCGCAGATGATGCTATTTTTTCGCGAAACCTTGCGGAAAACTCCGTAACAAGCGAAAAAATCCTCAGTGAGAGCATCGTATCCTCGAAGCTGGCACAAAATTGCGTAACTGCCGAAAAGATAAAAAGCGGCAGCGTCACCGAAACTAAGCTTGCGGACAACTCGGTATCGAACGCCAAAATATGTGACGGAAGCATTACAGAATCAAAAATCGCAGATAATTCCGTAACAAAAAACAAAATAGCAAACGGCAGCATTACGCAAACAAAGCTGGATTCCGGTTCTGTCACACCCGAAAAACTCGACAGAGCTTATTTAACACAGCACCAAAGCCTTGACGGTCTTGCCACCGAAGACTGGGTGAAAAATCAAGGCTTTGTAACAGGCACGGATTTCAACGAAAAGCTGCCTGAAAAGTTAAGCTGTTTTGAAAACGATATTGCGGTTTCATTTGTCTCACAAGCGTTGACGGAGGAACAGAAAAATATCGCTCTCGGCAACATCGGTGCAGTCAAGGCAGAAAGCGGCAAAGTGCTTTCGCAAAACGATTTTACCGACGAATGTAAATCAAAGCTCGACAATGCCCTGACAGAACATCAGGATATTTCTTCAAAAGCCAACATAAACGATTTGGCAAGGGTTTCTTTTTCCGGCTCATATGATGACCTTTCCGATTTGCCCGATTTGGAACGGTTTAATTGCGGCTTTAACGATGAATTAAAAGAGAAATATGACAGTGCATATTCCCATTCAGTTGAAAGGCACGCCGTACCCGAAGCCGAAGAAAATGTACTTGAAGAAATCACGCTCAACGGAATTGCCGTTGAAACGGAAAACAAAACCGCAAACTTGGCGGTAATATCCTTTAATACTTGCGAGCCTATTTTTTCGGAGGTGTAAGCTATGCTCGAATACATATTAAATTCCGACGGTTGCTCCTATGATGTTGTGGGAGAAACCGACAAAACCCTGTCACGAATCGTTATCCCCGATACATATAACGGATTGCCCGTAACATCTGTTTCCGCACTGTTCTATTCTTTTCCGAATTTGACGGAAATCGTGTTCGGCAACAACGTTGAAAAAACAGCCTACGGAACACTTGAAATAGAAACGCTTGAAAGAATTTATTTCGGCAAAGCGATTTCTTCCGTCAGCGGCCCTTTTTATGATTGCGAAAAGCTTTCCGACATTTATTACAGCGGAACAAAAGAGCAGTGGGAACAGGTAAACATTGTAACGGTCGATGACAGCATTACAAATTTTCAAAAAGCCAACATCCATTACGGCGTTTTGGGATGCGGCGGATTTTTGACATATAAAAACGAAACTCTTTTCCCTTACACTCATTGGGATTGCGTAAAAGGTAAGCCCGAAAACATCAGTGCCGATAAAATCAGCTACGACAACAGCATCAGCGGAATTGATGCCGATAACGTAAAAACGGCACTCGACGAATTAAACGCACAGCGATTTGATGCTTCTTCCTTGCAAAACTGGGATGAACTGCTTCATTTGGTACGCTCCGGCAAAGCCCGTGAATATATTAATATCGGTGACGAATTTGTGTGCAAAAAGAATCAGGAAGAACTAAGTTGGATAGTTATCGGCATTGACGAAGATACTCCTTCCGATACAAGACACACACATTCAATCACTTTGCAGTTGAGCGAATGTTGCACATCCATGCCCTACGGATATCCGGAAGCCGCATACTATTGTTTCAAGGCTTTAAGTGCCGGGAAATATTATCTCGGTCTTAAAAATTATGAAAGCGGCAAAAAATATTATTCATTTACTCTCAGCGAAACATTGCCAGCCGACAGCCTTATCAGAATTTCGTCAAAAAGAGTTTACTTTTACAAGGACAGATACTCCACCCCCTATATGTCGGTAAATGCCGATTCCATAACCGATACCGATGAAGGTCTTGAGGGAACGGAGCTTGAAAACACAAATTACAGAATCCATAATAATATGGGAACACTCGACTACACAAAATCGGATTTGCGTTACTGGTTAAATTCTCAAAAATCGGATTGGTGGGTATCCGACACGATTTTTTCGCTCAAGCCACCCGAAATTGCCGACATTCCGGGCTTCCTTAAAGGAATGGATTCGGACTTTTTAAATGCCGTAAATCCCGTTTATAAAAAAATAATTCTTGCCGACGGTACGGTTACGGAAGTTAACGATAAATTTTTTATCCCTTCAACAACCGAGGTATATGCGGAGGGCAAAAATCCTTACAGCTATTATAAAGAAAACTCATCGTTCAAAAGCGGCAGTAAAAGCGAGACCACGACAAGAATGAAAACACTCAACGGTGAAGCGATCGATTGGTGGCTTAGAAACTGCGACAGCGGAGATTACGGTTTGATGAAAGTCAGTCAAAACGGTTCGGTTATTACATTTGAAAGCAACGGTGAAGAATCAAAGGGTGTTCTTCCCGTTTGCTGCATTTGTTAAGGAGGAAAAAGCTTATGTTCAAAGTAAAAACTGTTTTACAGCAGTTGCTTGAAGAAAAAGAAAAAAACAAAAAAATTTTATACAGGCTTGAAAAAGCTTTATCGGATTTGGATTACCTTGCGATGATGTGCGATATCAGGCTTGAGGAGGAAACGAATGAAGAAGTTTAATAAAGTAAAAAAATATTTTGAAAGCGGTTTTTGGAATTTGGAACGTGTTTCAAATTCCGTAAAAAAAGGTTGGATTTCCGCTGACGAATTTTACAAAATAACAGGTGTGAATTATGATTTATAATCTTTTAAATATTATCTCGATGTATGCTGCACTGTTTTTCTTTTTAATTTCGGGTGTGCTTTTATGACACAATGGCAAACGGGAATTTTATGCACGGTCATAAGCATAATTCTGTCACTTGTTTTTTCCGTTCTGACACACAGAAGAAACACCAAAAACGACAGTGAAATTGTCGGAGAAGGACGAGGCGTTTTGCAGTCGGATGTCGGCTACATCAAAGCCGGTATAGATGATTTAAAACGTGAAAACAAAGCAGTCAACATTAAACTCGACAGCATTTTTGAACGCGTTACACGTGTTGAAGAAAGCTGCAAGCAGGCACACAAAAGAATCGATGAAATTAAAGAAACAGAACACATTTAACACACATTTTGAAAGGAGAATAAATGAAAATCATTAATTTTATTTTTGAAAATTACAGTGAAATTTTTATAGTTCTTTTACTGATTTCACCCATTATTTATTTTACGGCTACAAACAATCTTTCTTATTTAAAAGCAGAATTGTTCTCTCTCGTCAATGAAGCCGAAAAAATTTACGGCAGTAAAACGGGAGAACTAAAGCTGATGTACGTTGTAAAAAATATTTACCGAAAAATGCCTCTCTCATTCCGAACGTTTATGAGCGAAAAACAGCTTGAAAAAATAATAGAAAACGTTCTGAAAAAATCAAAGGAATTTTGGAAAAAAAGCCTTGGTGTAACGGAGAGTGAACAGCCGTGTCAATAATAACTTATTCACTTAAAAAAGACGGAAACAAAAGTCTTTCGGCAAATTTCAAAGTCAGAGAATTTCGCT
>CAYYRN010000002.1:97911-99068 GCA_964474295.1 uncultured Eubacteriales bacterium | reverse complement strand
TGAAAAGTTTAACCGTACAACTAAAATTAATGCTAAAAAGAAAAAGCTTTATTTTAGCTTTGACGATAGGAATATTTTTTGCCGTTGCCGTGTTTGGCTATTATTGCATAACATTTTTCGGTGAAGCTTTATTCCAGGTAAAAGCCGCAAAATATTTATACCTCGGTTCGGATTTAATTGATTCGGTTTTGTTTGAAATTTATGCGGCGGTTTTCCCGATTTTGGCAGCTTTACCGTTTTCCGATACGTTTTTTGAAGAACGTGAACAACGAACAACCGAATTTTGTATAACAAGGCAGACGAACAATGCCTATTACTTTTCAAAAATGACGGCTGTATTTATTTCGGGTTTTCTTGTTGCCGTTATTCCTCTTTTAATAAATATGGGATTAAATTATATTACTTTTCCCGTTGATTCAATGATTGATTCAACGAATTTTTCTAAAATCGAATCGGGTGTTTACCGTTCTGTGCTGGATACCGTATTGTTTCCCGATTTGTTTGTAAAAAACACATATTTGTATAATTTGATTTATCTGATTCTAACCTCGATCACTTCGGGATTGTTTGCAGTTATTGTTTATCAATTTTCATTTTTTTACAGCAAAAGTAAGTCCATATTGCTCATATCTTTTTTTGCCGTATACAACATCATTATGATGCTTTTGAATGTTTTCGGATTAAGCGAGTTTTGCATTAAGAACTATATGTTTTCCGCGAGATTTTTCACGAATATGACAGAAAGAGGTTTTGCCGTTACTTACATACTTTTAATTTTAGGTTGTATTCTTCCTATACCGCTTGCCAAAAAAAGGTTGAACGATAACTATGTATAAATATTTTTTTGAAAAGAAAAAACTGTTAAAAATTTCCGTGATTTCGTTGATTTGTGCCTCGGTTCTTTTCTGCTTTAATATTCTTTCCGTGTCTGTTTCGGAAGGTACGTTTGAAGAAGTTTTTTTAAAGGCAAGGGAATCGTCTGTGTACACCATAAATCACGAATATCACGCTGACGCATTCTTTTCTTCAATGATTTTGTTCTTAATGATTCCGATTATTTGCAGCATCTTTATCGAAGATTCGGAAAGTGCAAAAGCATATGCTTTTTTGCGTATGAGTGGTGTGAAAAAGTGGTATAAGTTCAAGATGCTTCAAAG
>CAYYRN010000002.1:23277-97811 GCA_964474295.1 uncultured Eubacteriales bacterium | reverse complement strand
CGTTAATTATAGCTACCGCTTTTCTTTATGATTATCAAATGCGTTATTCTATTCTATCGTGTTACTGCATATCGTGGCACTTATATACTTTTACAAGCGATTTTTACTTAAATCCTTATCCCGCTTGGATAAATTACATAATTATTTCCGTTGCCGAATTTTTGTTAGCTGTTGCAGGTGAAAAATTTGTAATGAAAAAGGATTGGTTATGAGGTGATTTTATGAGTTATATTGAAATATCAAATTATACAAAGAAAATCAAGGATAACATCGTACTTAATGAAATTAATTTATCTTTGGATAAAAATAAAATCTACGGATTTGTCGGCATTAACGGGTCGGGTAAAACTATGCTGTTCAGAGCAATTTCGGGACTTATAACTCCGACAACAGGTAGTGTTTACGTTGATGGTATAAAGGTCGGAAACGGTAAGCACCCTAAAAATGTCGGTTTGCTTATTGAAAACGCTAATTTGTGGATGGAGCTTTCTGCTTTTGAAAATTTGGATTTGCTAAATTCATTAAGCTCAACACAGGTCAGCCGAAATGAAATAAATAATTTAATTTCGGAATTCGGACTTGACCCGAAAAGTAAAAAGGCTTTTAAAGCGTTTTCTTTGGGAATGAAGCAAAAGCTGAGAATAGCACAGGCTTTTATGGGTAATCCCGAACTTATGCTTTTGGACGAACCGACAAATGCACTTGATGAAGAAAGTGCCGAGTATTTTAAGAAGCGTTTGCTTAAAGCCAAAAACAACGGGGCGACAATTTTGATAGCAAGTCATTCAAGTGAAGATATCAACCGTTTGTGTGATGAAATTGTTTATATGAAAGACGGCAAAATCATCGACAAGGAAAGGGTGGATAAAAATGAAAAAAATGCATAAGATTTTAATTCCGACTATATGCGTTTTACTTATTCTTTCCGTAATATTAGGATTGGCAACACGTTCGAGCTTTGTAAAAATCGACAGTGACGACGCAATTTACCGTGTCCTGTCACAGCGTGATGATGAAGATTTTATAAATGAAGACTGTAAAAAAAGTACAGTTCTAAAGCAACTTGAAAAAGTAAAAAATGTTTTTGCCGTAACGGTAAAGTCGACAGAAAACACTTACCAAACAACAAAAACAACGGTAGTTATTGATAATGTCATAAAAGGTGATGCTGCACTTAAAGGAAAAACAGCGGTAATATATGAACCGAACTTTATTGATTATTACAGGTCAAGTAAAAATTCGTTTTACCGTGCTGTTAATTACATCAATAATTCTATGCGTGAGGACAGTAGATATTTGGTGTTTTGCGATGATTTGGTTTATGCGGAAAGCTACAAAAAATCTTTGGCTAATCCCGAATTTAAAATTAATGTAGATTTAATTCTGTATTCTTTTCCCATTGAGGGCAAAATCGGGTACATAAAAAATGCCGAAGATACGAAGTATTCAAATGTAATTAAATATGATTATTTTTGCTTTTCTCAAGCACAAGCCGAACATATAGACAGTATCAGAAAAGAAGTATTCGGCAAATATTTGCGAGCCGATTTTTTCTGAGTGAAATTTTTTATGACAAAAGATAATTTTGCATATGATTTATTAAAAAAGAATAAATTATCGGAACTTTTAGGCAGAAATTTGTTGATTTTTTATTTGCTTTGATGTAAAATGAAAACATCAAATGTATGAGGTGATTTTGTGAATCCGATATTTATTGTTTTAATTGTAATTGCGGCGGTTCTCGTTGTATTCAGCTTGGCGACGGGTATAGGTATGTTTTGCTATGCGATAAAACGTCCGAAGAAAGCGCCTAACCCTATGACAATGGATGATTACAGTGAGCATCTTAAACCTTTTTTGGGCTTTATCAAAAATGAAAAGGATTGGCTTTTTGAAACAGGATATGAAAAAGTCGAAATCACATCATTTGACGGCTTGAAGCTCAAAGGAATTTTGGTTTATGCACCTAACCCCTCGAAAAAGACGGTAATTGCCGTTCACGGTTATAAGAACTGCGGAATTAACGAATACAGCTCATACATTAGGAACTACTATGATATGGGATATAACGTCCTTGTCCCCGACGACAGGTCGCACGGCATAAGCGAGGGAAAATTTATCGGCTTTGCTTGGCTCGACAGACGTGACTGTGTTGATTGGGCGAAGTTCATTGTTAACAAGTTCGGTCAAGATTCGTCAATATTGCTCCACGGTATCTCAATGGGTGCGGCAACCGTTATGAACGCTTCCGGTGAAGCTGATTTGCCGGAACAGGTTAAAGCAGTGGTTTCCGATTGCGGCTACAGTTGTGCGTGGGATCAGTTTGCACACGTTTTAAAAAGCAAATTTCATCTTCACGAATTTCCCACTCTGTATATCGCAAACGCTATCAATAAAATCTTCTGCGGATATGATTTCAGAGAAAGCAGCAGTATCGAGCAGGTAAAAAAGGCAAAAGTACCGTTTTTGTTTTTCCACGGTGATGCCGATAATTTTGTTCCTACCCGTATGGTTTATGATGTCCGCAAGGCAAGCTCTTCACCCAAAACGGAACTTTATGTTATGCCCGGTGCGGCACATGCCGAAAGCTACTATGTGTGCCGAGAACAATATTTAAAAGCTCTCAAGGATTTTATTGCCCGCATTGAGTTTTAATTAAAAAATAAAAAAAGCCGCAACAGTCTGCATTTTGAATCAAGACTGTTGCGGTTAAATTTTTATATCAGAATTTTAACATATTGATAAACAGACCGCCCTGTACGGTTCTGTTCTGGAAAGAAACCTGATGTGCATCGTGTGTATAATACCAATCGGTAAACGGAACCATATCTGTGGTTTCGTTGAGCATTTTAAGCATTGCGGAAACAATCATATCCGTGTATTCTTTATCGTTGCAAAGAACGGTTGACCACATTTGCCAGTCACTTTTTGTGTAAAGACTGCGGCAGTCAAGAGGAAGACCGTATTTGTTGATTTTTGTTTTGTAGAAATTAACTTCCGATTCAAACACATCTTCATCAAAAATGCCGAGATTGAAAAGCTTATCCCACACAAGGTTATACTTGATGCTCCAAGTGTTTTCGCTGTCAAATGCAAGCTTGTAATGACCGTTTTCAAATGCGTCTTTTTTCCACCTTGCCGCATAATCTTTTGCAATTGCCGTGAATTTATCTTCCTTGCCCATTTCGGTAAGCAACATTCCCCATGCCGCCATACCCATAATCGCTTTAACGGAAAGGTTACAGTTGTGAGCAAGATGGCCTGCAAAGTCGTCTGTGCAAAGCTGGTTTTCGGGATTATATCCGAATTCAACAAGATATTCTGCCCAACTGTTTAAAATTTCAAAATGCTTTTGTGCATATTCCGTTGAACCCTCTTTCTTACACAAAGCCGCAATGCAAAGAAGCATATTTCCACATTCTTCAACGGGCATTTGGCTTTGACGTCTGAGGGGACCGTCTTTTATACCCTGATTGCCGTAAACTTGACCGTTCACAAGGGGATACTGTCCTGCATCGTGAGGAGCAAACTCATATTCCCATTTGCCCGAATCTACAAATTTGAAAATAGGATTGAGCATATATTCAACAAGTTTAGGATTGTAAATCAAGAAAAGGGGAATAGAGGGATATGTAACGTCTACCGTTGCCGCACAGCCGTTTGAATAGCACTCCTTTGAAACGAAAATTCCCGTTTCGCCGTCCCAAGCAAGCTTGTGAGCCGCAATTGTTTGACGGTAAGCGATTGAGATAATTTGTGCATATTCTTCGCTGATTTTCAAAGCTTCGCTAATAAGTTTTTCGTCGAATTCATTTATGCGTTTAATTATGCTGTCAAAATCAGCAATTGCGGATGCGAAAACGTCATCAAAGCTTTCGCCGTCTTTTGCCCAGTAGCCCTTTAATTTTTTGCCGAAATATTCAAGCGAATAAATGTCGTCATATGCAAAGCACACAAGACCTGTTGCTTCTTTAATGCCCGAATATTCATTCAAAGCAAAAATGACAGGGTAGGAATCCGAAACACGCATTTCGCCGTCTGCTTCTATTTCATTCGGTTTTTTAGAATCGTTTGTCAAACCGAGTTTTGCGTTGGGGGAAGCAAGACAAACTCTGCCCCAGCTTATTCTTTTGTCGTCGCCGCTTTCTTTAAGCATATCTTTTTCGCCGCTTGAAAAATAAACATAGCCGTCTTCTTTTCCGAAAGTTACGGATTCGTTTGGCAAGTCAACACAAAGCATTGCCGAAACATCAACATAAACCGAAATGTCATGTTCTTTGCCGTCCAACGCTTTTACGGAATAAGTCATATAAGAAACGGGTCGGGAAAGAAGCTTTAAATCATCAAGCAAAAGCGGTGAGGTGAAATTTACTTCAAGCTCAATTACGTCATCCGCAAAAACATAAACAGTTTTAAGCGGTGTTACATTGAGTGATTTCTGCTCGATTTTTTCGGGTGTGCCGAAATGCTTGTGATAAAAAGGATTATGTTTCTTTTTACCCATAAAAATCTTCTCTTTGCCGTCTATCGTGATAATACCGGTAAGAGAATTTTGCATATTTGTCCAGTGACGGGGGACGTCATCGTTCAATTTCTCTGACATTGACCAAACGTTAAAGTAAGGGTCACAGGTGATAAGCGGAACTGCAGGATAGCGCTTGCTCATTTTATCAAATCCTTTCATTAATAAAAAAACGCAATCAGTTTTGATTGCGTTTTGGTGGACATTAACGGACTCGAACCGCTGACCCTTCGCACGTCAAGCGAATGCTCTACCAGCTGAGCTAAATGTCCAAATCACATTGCTAAATGATTATACTATATGTTAAAGCAAAAAGCAAGTGTTTTTTTGATTTTAATTATTTTACCGTCTGTGTTTCATAACGAGGCTCACAGGTTATATTGATACCGAGTCTACGATACAGTTTTTCGTCAACATTTGAAATGATAACGGAAAAATGAGCATCGCAACCTTTAAGTTTTTCAAGCTGGTCAATTGCAAGCTGTGCATCACTGTTGGTCACAGCGCTTACGCAAAGAGCAAGCAAAACCTCGTCCGAATGTAAGCGGGGGTTTCTGTGATGAAGATTTTTCGTTTTAAGGTTGCAGATAGGCTCTATAACCTCAGGACTGATGATGTTGAGGTTTTCGTCTATTCCCGCAAGCTCTTTTAAAGCATTCAGCAGCAAAGCGGATGAGGCACCGAGAAGATTTGAGGTTTTTCCCGTAATTACTTTTCCGTTAGGCAAAACCATACCGCCTGCGGGAGCACCGGTCATTTCGGCTTTTTTGATTGAAGCCTCAATTGCCGGGCAAATATCGGCACTTATGCCCTCACGGTTAATAAGAAGCTCGATTTTCTTAACGGCATCAGCTTCTCCTTTTCCTTTCATAAAGTCGCTTTGTGCCGTGTAATATCTTCTTAAAATTTCCATTCTACAGGCATCGCATACAGCTTCATCATCGATTATGCAGAAACCTGCCATATTTACACCCATATCGGTTGGAGATTTATAAGGCGATGAGCCTTGTATTCTTGTGAACATTTCGTCAAGCACGGGGAAAATCTCGACATCTCTGTTGTAGTTTACCGTCGTTTTGCCGTATGCTTCCAAATGGAAAGGGTCAATCATATTTACGTCATTTAAGTCTGCCGTTGCAGCCTCATAAGCCAAATTTACAGGGTGTTTAAGAGGTAAATTCCAAATGGGGAATGTTTCATATTTGGCATAACCGGATTTAATGTTTCTTTTGTTATCGTGGTATATTTGCGAAAGGCAGGTTGCCATTTTTCCGCTTCCGGGACCGGGTGCGGTGATAACAACAAGCGAACGTTCCGTTTCTATGTATTCGTTTTTGCCGTAGCCGTCATCACTTACTATTTTGTTTACGTCGGACGGATAACCGTCAATGGGATAGTGTTTATAGTTCTTTATGCCGAGCAGTGAAAGCTTGTTGAGATATGCTTTTGCGGCAGGCTGACCCGTGTAACAGGTGACAACAACGCTGCCGACAAAAAGTTCAAGACTTTTGAAAATATCGATAAGTCTTAAAACGTCCTCGTCATATGTTATACCGAGATCGCCTCTTGTTTTTTTCTTTTCAATATCGTTGGCATTAATTACCACAACAATTTCAACATCTTTTTTCAGAGTTTGCAACATTCTTATTTTACTGTCGGGTTCAAAACCCGGAAGAACACGTGAAGCATGATAATCGTCAAAAAGCTTTCCGCCAAATTCAAGGTAGAGTTTTCCGCCAAAATCACTTATTCTCTTTTTAATGTTTTCGGATTGCAATGCAAGATATTTTTCGTTATCAAAGCCGATTTTTTTCATTTCCACATCTTCTTTCACATATTAACTCCATAATACCACAATATTATACTATAAACTATTTGCTTTTTCAAGACAAAATTTAATAATATGGAATTTTAGTTTTTTATGGTTGATATGTTTGAATTTATATGTTAAAATTAAATCAAATACATTATAAGGAGTTTGTAAAATGTACGAGTTTTCATCTTTCATTAAGTACAGGGCAAACGGTAAAGTTTACACAAGTTATGAAAAAAATAACCCACACTGTGAAATATCACTTTCGGTAAGTGACGAAAAAATCTCGGCATATGTTGTACCGGATTGTGAAATTGAGCTTATCGAATTTAAACTTGATACGAAAATCCCGTACAATAAAGGCGATGTCTTTTTCTCAAACGGATATCAATCTTGGTCTACATCTTCGGAACTTCAAAAGGAGTCTGTACTCAAAAGTACAAATCCCATCACCAATCTTTTCAAATGGTCAAAAAATGCTGCCGAAGTCAGCGGCGATTATTCGTTTTCGGGATATAAAAAGCAAAAAGGATACTTTCACAGTAACGGATATACCTACATCAGAAACGGCAGTAAGGTTGAGTTTTTCGGTTCTTTGAGTGAAAGAAACGGCTATACCGTTTTCAGATATGATATGAATACCTCCGAATTTTCGATAGTCAAGGATGTAAAAGGTCTTGTGACAAACGAAAAGTATGACCTTGTGGACGTTGTAGCATATACAGGTACATATGATGAGGTGTTCGATAAATATTTTGAAGCAATGCAAATACCCGAACCGAGGCTCAAACACCTTTCGGGCTATACATCGTGGTACAATTATTTTCAGAAAATCGACGAAAAAATAATCCTCAGAGATTTAAACGCTTTAGACAAAGCAAGTGATGAGGTTTCGATTTTTCAGATTGACGACGGTTATGAGCCGAAAGTCGGAGATTGGATTCGGAAAAACGAAAAAGATTTCCCGAACGGTATGAAATACATTGCGGATAAAATTCACGAAAAAGGTTATCTTGCAGGTATTTGGCTTGCTCCTTTTAACGCACAAAAGGATTCCGAAGTTGCAAAAGCACATCCCGATTGGCTTGTTAAATCTCCCGATACCGGAAAGCCTCATGTCGGAACTTTTTCCTGGGGCGGTGCATATGTTCTCGATTTTTATAATGAAGAAGCACGAAATTACATAAGGGAATGTTTCGATGTGATTCTCAACGATTGGGGATACGACATGGTGAAGCTCGATTTCCTTTACAGTGAATGTGTGTTTCCCCGTAACGGAAAAACAAGAGGTCAAATTATGTGCGAGGCTATGGACTTTTTGCGTGAATGTGTCGGTGACAGGCTGCTGCTCGGTTGCGGAGTGCCGCTTCTTCCCTCGTTTGGTGTTGTTGATGCCTGCCGCATAAGTTGTGATGTCAGCCTTTCATTCAGCCCGAAAATCGAAAACGTTCTTAATTTCAACAATGAACTTCCGTCAACGCAAAATGCTATAAACAATACTGTTTTCAGACGTCATCTTGACGGCAGAGCGTTTTGCAGCGACCCCGATGTTTTCTTCCTGCGTAGCAGCAACCTTAAATTTAATTATGAGCAAAAGCTGTTGCTGGCTTTTGTCAATAACCTTATGGGAAATGTGCTTTTTGTTTCGGATAATGCCGAAGAATACAGCGAAAAAGATTGGAAATTGCTTAAAAAGTTCTTTAAGCACAACAACACGGAAGTGATTTCCGCAGAGAGGGTAAGTCTCGGTGAGGATATTGAAGTTAAATTTGCAGACCAAAGCGGGATAAGAACTCTCAAGTTTAATTTGCTTACGGGTCAAAGTAATGTTAAAGAAATTTTAGGAGATGATGTTTTATGAAAAGTAAAAAAGCAGTAAAGATTATTTGTTTGGTTCTTTCGATTGTGATGATTTTTTCGCTTGCAGGTTGCGGTGGTTCATCAAAGAAAAGCAGTGAACACTCATTTGTAAAGGTAACAATGCAAAGCGGTGACAGCTTTGTTATTGAGCTTTATCCCGAATATGCACCCGAGACGGTGGAAAATTTTCTTTCGCTTGTCGAATCGGGATTTTATGACGGACTTACTTTCCACAGAGTTATAAAGGATTTTATGGCACAGGGCGGCGACCCGAAGGGTGACGGTACAGGCGGAAGCAGTAAAAATATCAAAGGTGAGTTTTCGTTAAACGGATTTACTCAAAACGAGCTTGCACACGGAAGAGGTGTGGTTTCAATGGCGAGAGCTTCCGAGTATGATTCCGCAAGCAGTCAGTTCTTTATTTGTTATGCCGATAATCAAAGCGTATCCAATCTTGACGGCAGCTATGCCGCTTTCGGAAAGGTTATTGAGGGTATGGATGTTGTCGATTCGTTCTTGAATATCGATATGCTTTACGTCGCAGGAAGCGGTGAGTTTTCAAAGCCGTCCGAACCGATAGTAATGGAAAAAGTTGAAGTTATTGACTCGGACAGTGTAAAATAATTTAAAAATCTGTTGACTTTTAATTAAGCGTATGATAGAATTTATCTTGTAGAAGTAGTTATGTAATTATGATATGAGGTGGAAGTTATGAAAAAGTTTTTGTCGGTTTTGTTGGCTATGTCGCTTATGCTTGCTTTCGGAGTTTCGGCATTTGCCGCAAGCAGTCCTTCGGCAGATAAGTATTATAATGTTGAAGCTACTGTTGCGGTTGTCGGTTCAGGTGAAGCAACGGCGGCACCGTCTGTTCTTAAAGCCGGTGAGACGTCTGTTCTTACCGCAATTGCAGCAGAGGGATATGTTTTTGACCATTGGGAAATTGACGGTGCGTATGAAATTTCGCAAGGCACGGTTAATGATTCAACACTGACAATAGTAATCGTTCCCGGTGCGGGAAGCAAACCGAATCTTACAGCCGATGTTGTGGCTGTGGCTCATTTCAAATCGGTAAGCGGTGAGGTTACAACGGGCGAGCAGGTAACCGCAAAGCCCGATAACAGTTCTTCTTCTCCGCAGACAGGCACGGCTGATACACAGGCTTTCTTTGTTGTTGCTATGTCGGTAATAGGTCTTATGGCCGTTGCATTAATCTATAAGAAACGTACGGAAAAAACAAAATAATCCAATCGGTTAATGTCTAAAGGTCTTGCTTTCTTTGTTGAATCCAAGACCTTTGTTTTATGAGGGTGTAAATATGAGTAGCAGAGAAAACGAACGTAAACGGGCAAATAAAATTTCAATTACTGTACTTGTTGTTTTCCTTTTGCTATGTTTGTCGGCAGCTTTGGGTTATCTCGGCTTTAATTGGTACAGCGGTTACAAGGCTGAAAAATCATATGGTGAATTGCGTGATTCCGCTCAAAAAGAAACCGTCCGTGAGCTTGCCGAAAATCCAATTGACTTTGCATCTCTCAAAGAAAAAAACGATGATGTTTATGCGTGGATAAAAATTCCGAACACAAATATTGATTATCCTGTTGTGCAAAGCAAAATTGACGATAATTATTATCTTAATAAATCAATCGATAAAACATATTTGTTTGCGGGTATGATTTATTCGCAATCCTGTAACAGCCTTGATTTTTATGACCCCGTGACTGTTTTGTACGGGCATAATATGAAGAACGGCTCAATGTTTGCCGAACTTCACAAATTTCAGGATAAGGATTTTTTTAGTAAAAATGATGTTTTCTATGTGTATACACAAAATCATATTTTGACTTATCGGGTGGTTTCTGCTTTTAAATATGATAACCGTCATATTATGAACTCTTTTGATTTTGATGATGCAAACCAGCTCAGAGAGTTTCAAAACACGGTTCTTCAACCGCAGAGCCTTTTGAAAAATGTCAGAGATGATATTAAATTGGACGAAAATTCAAAGCTTATAGTGCTTAGCACTTGCATTGGTGATAAGAGGGCAAGATATCTTGTTTGCGGGGTGTTGACTGAGGATGAAAAAACGAAATGATAACTTTAATGTGTCAAGCGAAGAGGCCTTGAGTGAATTTATGAAGTATTATGATTCACAGCCTCATCACCACCATCATCATTCCTCACACGGACACAGCGGTAAATCTTCAAATCACAGACATTCGCATCATAAAAAGAAAAAGCAGTCAATAGCTTTGAGAATTTTGGTAATTGTTGTTTTGATACTCTTTTTGATTGCTTCTTTGATTGGCGTTACGCTGTTGATTATGCGTAACAAAGGTAAAGAAGAAATTAACAAGAAGAAAGAAACCGTTACACTTCAAACTTCGGACGGTGCCGTGGCTTATGATGACAGCGGTAAAACCGTTGAGTACAAAGGCAAAAAATATGTGTATAATGAAGACATAATCACAGTGGCTTTCCTGGGTGTTGATGATAAACGGGGCAACGTGATGTACAGCAGCGAATACGGTGTTGCCGGTCAAGCCGATACAATAATGGTGCTGGCTTACGATACAAAGAAGAATGAGGTTTCCGTTATAGCGATTCCGAGGGATTCGGTTATTGATGTTGATATTTATTCCGCAAACGGTAATTTTGTTAAAACGGAAAAAATGCAGATTTGTCTTTCTTTTGCATACGGCGACGGCGGAAGCTCAAGCTGTGAAAATGTCATTAAATCAATTGAACGTGTGCTTTTGGGAATACCTATCGATTCATATTTTTCACTTAGGGTAAAAGGTATAGATGCCCTTAATGATGCGGTCGGAGGAATTGAGCTGACCTCAATTGAAACAATCAGGCAGTTTGTAAAGGGTGAAAAGGTAAAGCTTGTCGGCTCGCAAGCTCGTTCTTATGTGACTGCAAGAGATACCTCTAAAACCGATTCGGACTCATTAAGACGTGAGCGTCAAATCCAGTATATTAAAGCTTTCGCATCAAAGACGATGACGTTGGCTAAGAAAAATATCGGCATAGTGACAACTCTGTACAATACGGCAAAAGCTTACTCGGTTACTGATATCACACTTTCGAGTGCCGTGTACATTGCAGGTGAACTGGTAAGTGATTCCGCAAAAATCGGAAAAGTAACTTCGCTGAAGGGCGATTATGTCGAAACCGACAGTTATCCTCAGTTTATCTTGGATGAAGAATCGGTTTATGAAACGATTCTTGATGTTTTTTACGAAAGTGTAAATTAAAAGGAGGTTTTTATAATGAAAAGTAAATTTAAAATCAGTGTAAAAGCTGTGGCTGTTTTTATGTCCTTGCTTTTTCTGTTTTCGGCATTTTCGGTGACGTCATTTGCCGCAAGTGAAAAAGACTATCATGCTTACATCAAGCTTACGTCAAGCAAAGCCGCTCCGGCTCCCGGTGAGAGCTTTACGGTAACGGTCAGTGCAAAAACCGATTATCCGGTAATTAACGTGAATACGATTATTGTTTACGATTCAAAATATTATTCGCTTGATACTTCAAAGGGTGCTGCTGTTAAGCTTGCAACGTCAATGCCTGTAAGTATGAACGGTTCAACCTCGTCTCCGCTTGCTATGTATCATCAAAGCTACTCAAGCAAGATGGCAAAAAGGTATAAGCTTGTTTTTAATTCTATAACGTGGCTTCCTTCTCTTGCTCCGCAGGGAACAAGCACTCCAACCACTACTTTGACGGAGTTTACAAAGCTTTATACAATTAAGTTTAAAGTTAAAAGCAATGCCCCTGATGACGGCAAAGGTTTTATCGGAATTGATCCCGTATATCTAAAAACGGAAAATTCAACAATGCGAAGCGGCATTTACGCAGCAAGGGGCGGCGAAACTCTCAAGGAATCGGCACTTGCCACTTGCGGTCAGACATATGATTTTTCGGAAGCTACGCTTTTCGGAAGCTCAATTGAAAGAATGTCCGCAGATTATACCGCTAAAATGGATTATAAATCAACGAAGGATGTTTCATCTCTTATTAATTCTTCCGAAGAATATGAGTGGCTTTCATCAGATACAAGCATTGTTGATACAAACGGCAGTGTTTTGACATCCAAAAAAACGGGAACGGCATATGTTGCCGCAACATCTTCCGACGGTAAAGAAAGATATAATGTTGAAGTAAATGTTGAATACTCGCTCATTCAATGGATAATAATTATCTTTTTATTCGGTTGGCTCTGGTATTAATTTAAAATAATCTTTGTAAACGTTGTCTTATAAAAATTCTCAGCATATAATGTTTCGAGGACAGGTTTTCAGGTTCACAATTTTCTCCCCGAAATTTTGAACCTATGTTTATTTCTTTGAAATATTGGCAAAGATATTGTTGTCAACAATATTTATGGAGAGTGATTATAATGATGATAAAACGGGGAGATATTTATTACGCTGATTTAAGTCCCGTTGTGGGTTCGGAGCAAGGCGGAATAAGACCTGTTTTGATTGTTCAAAATGATGTCGGCAACAAATACAGCCCTACGGTTATAGCGGCGGCGATAACAAGTCAAAAGTATAAGAACAGTTTGCCTACGCATATTCGTGTTAATGCCAACGGTTGCGGTTTAGCAAAGGATTCTATTGTTTTGCTCGAACAGGTAAGAACACTCGACAAACGCAGACTTAAAGAGCGTATGGGAAACCTTGATGATATCGATATGGACAGAATCGATAAAGCTTTAAGCGTAAGCTTTGGTCTCGGCGGGGCTACATAAACAGTGGCTCCGCTGTTTTAATAATATAATTGTGAGGTTACATATGAAAAGCAAAATACTTTCGAGACTGATAAGAAATTTCACTTTTCCGTTTTTAACTGCTGTAGGAGGGCCGTCTCTTTATTGCAAAAGGGAGGTACAAGCTCCGTTAAAGTTTAATTCTGACGGAAAATTCAGAATTTTGCATTTGACCGATATCCATTTGGTTTATGAACTTATGGAGGAAGAACAGCCGATTGAATTTACAAAACAACAAATTACCGACACATTAAATTTAATAGAAGAATGTATCAAAAGAACAAATCCCGATTTGGTTGTTTGTACAGGCGATAACGTAAGCAATAATTATGAGCTTGCAACTTTCGATTATGCTGCAAAGACTATAAGAAGAATATACCAAACAGTAGGTAAATATAACTTACCTCTTGCAATAACATTCGGAAATCATGACGGTGAGCATAATATTTTCAAAGAATTTCAAATGAGAGTATTTATGGAGTACGAAAATTTCAGAGGTTTGTATAACGAAGAAGATGTTTACGGTTGCGGTAATTACAGTCTGCCGATTCTTTCCTCTGATAAAAAGAAAACCGCATTTAATATTTGGCTGTTTGATTCTAACGATTATCTTGACGGAATCAAAAGCAGCGGATATGATTGTGTACATAAATCTCAGCTCGATTGGTACAGAAGAAAATCGGACAAGCTTAAAAAGGAAAACGGAGGTAATCCCGTCTACTCTGTAGCGTTTCAGCACATACCCTTGCCGGAGGTTTATGAGGCTTTTAAAGAATGTGACAAAAATACAGCAGGCTCGGTTCGGGGCGCACATGACCGGTATTATGTTTTACCGGAGGGTTCACTCGGAGAGCTTAACGAAAATCCGAGTCCGCCCGCAAAACGTTATGACGGTGAGTTTAATGCTTTCAAAGAGCAGGGTGATGTGCTTGCGTTGTTTTGCGGACATGACCACTTGAACGATTTTGTTGTCGAAAAAGACGGTATTAAGCTTTGTCAAACGATTTGTGCCGGATATATGACCTATGGCTGGAGACGTGGCGGAAGACTGATTGAAATTGATGAGTTGAATCCGAAAAACATCCGAACGGAAACTGTATGTATTGACGAGAGGGAAGAAGTTGATATCTGATGAATGAAGCGTTTTCAAGACAGAATATAGTACTCGGTTCAGATGCACTTGTAAATCTGAAAGCTTCCCGTGTTGCTGTTTTCGGCGTTGGCGGTGTCGGCGGATATGTTTGCGAGGCTTTGGCGAGGAGCGGTGTCGGAACACTTGACATTGTTGATAACGATACCGTATCGTTATCGAATATTAACCGACAGATTATTGCATTGCATAGCACGCTTGGTCAAAAAAAGGTTGATGTGTGTAAAGCAAGATTACTTGACATTAATCCTGACATAACCGTTAATAAATATGACTGTTTTTTCTTAAAGGAAAACGAAAATGATTTTGAATTTGAAAAGTTTGACTATATAGTTGATGCCATTGATACCGTGAGCGGTAAATTGGCACTTGCGTTAATTGCCGATAAATTGTCAATTCCGATTATATCCGCAATGGGTGCCGGCAATAAAACAGATCCTACCGCCTTTAAAGTTTCGGATATTTATAAAACATCTGTTTGTCCGCTTGCCAAAACTATGCGTAAGCTTTGCCGTGAAAACGGTGTAAAAAAACTGAAAGTTGTGTATTCCGAGGAATTGCCTGTAAGAAAAGAAGAACCGCAGGACAACGCTTGTAATAAGCGTTCCGTACCGGGAAGTGTTTCGTTCGTACCTTCCGTTGTCGGGTTAATTGCCGCAGGCGAAGTTGTAAAAGATTTAATCGATTTTGGTGGCTGAAATGAAAAAAGAACTTGAAACGTGGCAAATTGCCGAAAGAAGTATTTCAAAGACATACAGAAAAACTATATGGAATCCGTTTGTTGAAGCGGTAAAAAAATACCAATTGATTCAATCGGGAGATAAAATTGCCGTTTGCATTTCCGGCGGTAAAGATTCGATGATTTTGGCTGTACTTATGCGTATGCTTCAAAGGTTCAGCGATGTTCCTTTTGAGCTTGAATACATAGTTATGGATCCCGGATACAACGAAGAAAACAAGCAAAAGATAATCGAAAATGCAAAAATCTTAAATATTCCTATTAACATTTTTAATTCCGATATTTTTGATGTTGTGGTGAAAATCGAACAATCGCCGTGTTACCTTTGTGCGAGGATGAGACGTGGGTATCTTTATTCCAAAGCAAAAGAACTCGGCTGCAACAAAATCGCACTCGGTCATCATATGAGCGACGTTATCGAAACGACCGTTATGGGGATGTTTTACGGCTCACAGATTCAGGCAATGCTGCCGAGGCTTAAAAGCACAAATTATGAAGGAATGGAGCTTATTCGTCCACTCTACTGTATTAAAGAGGATGCGATAATTGCATGGTCAAAGTACAATAATCTCGACTTTATAAGATGTGCTTGCCGATTTACGGAAAACTATAAGTCAAATGATAACAAAGAAGGCTTATCAAAACGTCAGGAAATAAAGGATCTTATAAAACAGATGAAAAAAGTTAATCCCAATATCGAAATTAACATTTTTCGTTCCATTCATAACGCAAACGTTGATACAATGGTGGAATATAAGCTAAATGATGAATCCCATTCGTTTCTTGAAAGATTTGAAAAATAAGTGTTTGTCGGTGTATTGATTAAAATAAAGCAATGATGTATAATAACGTTGGAAAACTTTTTTCGCTTAGGAGGAAAAAAGATGAAACGTAGTTTTACGTCATTGCTTTCTTTGTTTATGACCTTAATTACTGTCGGCGGTTCGATTTTGCCGTCTGTCAGTGCTTATTCAGATGATAATTTGATTTATGAAAATTTAACGCTTGTCTCCGACGGTGAAATTTCGGAAACGGGATATTTAAGCGAGAAGTGGGTTGATTCTGACGGAAAAACAGTCGAAATCGCATCATCCGAAACATCTAAGCCTGTTTCAAATAAATCAACTGTTATTCCTTCTTCTTATTCTTCTGTTTCCGAAAACTGCGTAACTTCCGTAAAAAATCAGGAAAGCACAAATGTATGCTGGGCGTTTTCTGCCGTTGCCGTTGCCGAAAGTTCTTTGTTAAAAAACAGTAATACCGTTTTGTCGACTTCGGCATCCGATTTGTCGGAGGCACATCTTGTTTGGTTTACACACAAAAGCCTTTCATCAAATGAAGATGATCCGACTTACGGGGACGGTACATATATATCCAATCCATATTCAAGCGGAGGATACTGGCTTCGCTCAACATTTGCTTTGGCGAGAGGTTCGGGCTTTGCACTCGAAAGCGAATATCCATTTTACGGCAATAATATTTCAATGATGGGAGATTATCCCGAAAGCTCACGGTATGTCAGCGCTTATTCGCTTGACAGTGCTTATTTAATTCCGAATAGCGAAATTGATGAAATTAAAAAAGTTATTATGAAACAAGGTGCAATTTCCGCAGCAGCATATATTTCAACGCAATATCTGAATAAAGGTGCAGACGGTTGTGCATATTTTCAGAACACACGCTCGTCTACCAACCATCAAATGACAATAGTCGGTTGGGATGATAATTTTTCGGTTGATAATTTCAAAGACGGTTTAAAGCCGGATTCACCGGGTGCTTGGTTTGTTAAAAACAGTTACGGTGTCACGTTCGGTGATAACGGATATTTTTGGATATCGTACAGTGAACCGTCACTTTCGCAGTTTGCCGCCGAAGAAGTGTCAGTGAAGGATAAAGACGAAACGGTTTATCAGTATGACGGTTACGGCTACGGCACCGGCAGATATGCGAATACAAGTGCCGGTACTCCTGTTAAAACCGCTTCGCAGGCAAATGTTTTTACTGCTCAAAAGAACGAAATTATCAGCGCCGTTTCTTTTTACACAATGCAGGACGATGTTGATTATAAGATTGAAATTTTTACAGATGTAACACCGAATATGTCTTCCCCGACGGCGGGAAAATCGACTGCCGATTATGTTATGTCGGGTAATGCCGCTTATCAGGGATATCACAAAATTCCTCTTAAAAGCGGGGTTACAGTCAATAAAAACGAAAGCTTTTCCGTGGTGATAACCTTTTCAGTGAAGGATGAGCGGAATGTTTACATTCTTTTTGAGGGCGAGAGTGGCAAAAATGACGGTGTATACACTCGCTATTATTCAAGCAAAAGCGGTCAAAGTTATTATAAATATGCAAATAATTCGTGGGTGGAATCATCGGGAAACGAAAAACTTAACAATGTGTGTATAAAAGCTTTCACAAAGCCCGATAATTCGCTTGTAATTAACAATGCACGTGAGTTTAACGAGTTTGCCGAAAAAGTATCGGGAGGAACTTCATTCGAGGGAAAAAATGTAAGCCTTGGTGCAGATATTGATTTTGACGGTGGAGAAATAATTCCCGTAGGCACACAGGAAAACCCGTTTTGCGGCAATTTTCTCGGCAACGGTTATGTTATAAAAAACGGTAGCATAAATTCCGATAAATCGTATGTCGGTGTTTTTTCCTCAATTTCCGAAAACTCATCCGTAACTAAACTCGGTATTGAAAAAGTTGATGTTAAAGGCGAAAACAATGTCGGTGTTCTTTGCGGAAACAACAACGGTTCACTGAAGCACTGTTACACAATAGGTTCGGTGACGGGCAAAAACTCTGTCGGCGGTCTTGCGGGTTCAAACAGCGGTTCTGTTTCTTATTGTTACTCTCTTGCGGAGGTTTCCGGTGAAACTAATGCAGGCTTACTTGTCGGTGAGGATAACTCCGGCGAATATGAGATGTGCTTTGTCAATGAAGCACAGTCGGGCGTTAATTATATCGGCAACCTGTCTTCCGATGAGATTCTCGCATTGCCGAAAAAATCTTTTGAAAACGGTCAGGCAGCTTTTTTGCTTGATAACGGCAATTCCAATCGCTATAAAATTTGGACACAGCGTGACGGTGTAACCACGTTTTTAAAATCGGATGATGATATTGTTTATCAGATTGAGATATATTTCCCCGCTGATTATTCGAGCTTGTTTTTATATGTAACTTCAAAAGATGACTTATATAAAAAGGCACTTGAAGGGAAAAAAGGATATGATTTAAAGGTTTATGCTGATTCAAAACTTAAAGTTCCTTTCGGTTCTGCGGTTAATGCCAATATGATTCTTTACGGTGTTTGGGAACAAACGCATAAGTGTGCTGATGAAATTACGCTTGTAAAAGGAACTCCGGCAGATTGTTACAATGCGGGAAGCACGGATTATTATAAATGTACCTGCGGAAAAATTTTTAAGGATGCAAAAGCCGAAACCGAAATATCGTTAAATGATACGGTCATAAAAGCTTTTTCTCATCCTGCCGAAAGCGTTACAAAAACAGAAGCAAACAAGCCGAGCTGTACTTCAAGCGGAAATATCGAATATTATACTTGTTCGCTTTGTAAAGATAAGTTTTCCGATAAAGAATGTACTGTGAAAGTTGATAATGTTACAATTCCCGCAACAGGTCATTCTTACAAAAAAAACATTATTCAGCCAACCGAAGCTTCTCAAGGGTATATAGTGTACACCTGCAATGAATGTTCGGATACATATACCGATAACTATGTTGATTATTCGGAAGATTGTGTTTTAAAGGGGAATATTACAAGCTATCTGTCCGAAAGCGACACTGTGACCGTTGAATTGATTAGGGTGGATGAATCCGAAGCGTTGTATTCATCGGAGCTTATCGGCAACAGTGCGGAATATAAATTTGAAAATATCGTTTCCGGTTTTTATAAGGTAAGAATTTCTAAAAATAACCATGCGGTATTTGAGTGTTTGGTTGAAGTGGGTAATGGCTCCGAGGACAGGAATTTTAAAATTAATCCGATAGGCGATGTTGACGGTAACGGAAAAATTACGGTTATCGATTATGTAATGGTGCTAAAGTGTGCAAAAGGTACGTCAAAGCTTGATGAATACGAATTTGTATGTGCCGATATTGACTCAAACGGTGTAATTACAATTGCCGATTATGTCAGAATTTTGAGACACGCAAAGGGATTACATTCGCTGTGGACTTAAATTTTTTAAAGCTGTTTGTATTTGTGCAGACAGCTTTTTTCTTTTGAGATTAATTAAAACGTAAAAACTCAACATCTTGTGTTTTGATTGTAGAAATTGTATAGAAATTTGATTATTTTCTGCTTTTATTGTTGACAATAATAAAACGTTGTGGTATAGTTTTAGTGGATTATTCTATCTTAGTTTGAATACAAGTGGAGGTATCAGCTATGAAAACAAGCAAAAGAATTCTCAGTTTGCTTCTTTCCGCATTGATGTTGATTTCTGTTTTCCAAACAGGATTGGCGGCATTTGCCGTTAACGGTGACGGCAACGTTTCCGCTCTCAGTGCGTCAGAAGCCGCGATGTTGCCGGATTCGGGAGCTGTTGTTACAAGTACCGAAGTTGTAAGGGTAGCTTCAGGTCTTTACTCTTACGAAAACGGTACGGCAATTGTCCCCGCAACCGAATCGGGTATTCCCGCAATGAACGGCAGCTATGAGCAAAACTCATTGGCTAATACGGGAAGTATTAATGAATCCGCAGCATATCCCTGGGTAAAAATCACCTTTAAAGATTTGCCCTCCGATGTGCCGCAGATTAAGTGCATTAATACTACATCCGGTACATCAAACGTGGTTATGAGTTCTCCTGTTTACAGCGAAGCGGAAAAATCCTATTCTTGGATTATCGCCAGCGGTACTGCAAATGCAGGTGACACACTCAAGTTTGAAATTACATATACTTATAATTCAAAGACATATGTGTCTTATGCTTATTCATATGTTGAAAATATTTCTCAGCCTGCAGGTAACTATATTTCTTCAAAGTATGAGAAGACAATGGGTGACTTAGGTTGGGTAAGTCAGGGTAAGGCCGGTGTTTCGGTGGCTTCGAGAGTGCTTGGTATCAACACATACAGCAGTCTTGAGTCTTTCACAATCAGCAGTTCTGCTCTGCGTGGTTACTATAATGCAAGTTCTAACACATATGTTGCAAAGTCTTCGGACGATTATTCAACATACAGCACGTCCAAATCCGATAAAGACACCGACGCTACTCATGAATTTTTGGTTAATGAACGCCGCAGTTATGCTGATATTTATGTCGATACAAGCGTAACTAAATCTTTTTCGGATCTCAATCTCCGCTATGCGGTAACCAAACCCGAAAAGATAGGTAATAACTCTGTCCAGGAACTTGAGCTTGTCGGCTTGATTAAGGGAAATGTCAATGTCGATGCAGGCAGCTTTACCGGTACCGGTGACTATGACCTCGGAACAGTGTCCTCGGTCGGTACAATGGTTACTGTCGGTAATGACGGCACTTCACAGTACATAACCGAATTTAACGGTCAAACCTTTACTGACGGTGCAGAGTACACGTTGGTTACAAAAATTACATCAAGTGACGAGTCAGCGATAAACAAGACTGTTTTCCCTGTCGGAATCAGAATCCATACAACAAACAAAGCTGAACTTAGAACATTAATAAATGATATTCTCCATAACAATAACCCGGAAACACCCCTCATTTCCGCTGAAAATAAGGGTGTTAATCCGCAGTCTTGGTATTATTCATCTGGATTTGACGCATATCAGAAGGCTATGCTTGCGGCACAGTCCGTTCTTGTAAATCCCCGTTCAACACAGGCTGAAATTGACAGTGCCGTTACTTCACTTGAGTCGGCATACAGCTCACTTGTGCTTAAAGAAGCTGATTATTCTTCCGTTGAAACGGCTGTTGAAGCTGCTGCGGAATATCAGGCAAAGTCCAATCTTTACACAGATGAAAGCAACGCCGAACTTGAAAAAGCACTTTCTGTTTATGACAGTGTTAACAATCCCAACGGAACAATTCAGTACGGTTACAGCGTAATTTTCCAGCCTCAGATCGAAATTTGGGCAAAGGGAATTTACAGTGCAATAGATAATCTCGAATACAGACTTGCCGATTACAGCGAACTTAACAAAGCTGTCGAAAAAGCTAACGAAGCTGAGAAGAACAGCGGTATGTATCTTGATTTTTCAAGTGTGAAAGCAGCTATTGCAAACATAGATTACACAATAAAAATAACAGAGCAGTCAAAAGTTGACGCAATGACCGAAACTCTTAATGATGCTCTTAATAACCTTAAATTTAAGCCTGCGGATTACACTAAAGTTAATGAAGCTGTAAGTAATGCTCAGAGTTATGCGGCATCAAATTATACTGACGAGTCATATGCGGAACTCAGAAATATTTTGAGAAGCATAGATTATACCTTCACTGTCGATAAACAGTCAGAGGTTGATGCGTATGTAACTCAAATTAACAATGCAATCGACAATCTTGTTGAACTTCCTGCCGACTATTCCGAGGTTGAAGCTCTTCTTAAACAGATTGATGAGCTTGTTGAAGAGTATTACACTCCCGAAACATTTGCTTCTGCAAAAACTACTGCAGATGAATGTCGCCATTACGGTTCATACGGCATAACCGAGCAGAACGAAGTTGATGCTATAAGAGATACTTTGCAAGAAGCAGTCGATAATCTTGTAATGTATGATGCTGACTATTCAAAAATCGAAGAGTACAGAGAACAGTATGCACGTACCGATTTGACTGATATGACCCAAGACAGTATCACCCGTGTTAATGATGCGTTTAACATAGTTGTATACGGTTTAAAGATTGATAAGCAGAGCGAAGTTGATTCGTATGCTTTGGTTATTGAAAACGCACTTAAAGGTTTGTCTTACAATCCCGCCGACTATACTTTGGTTACAATAGCTCTCGAAAGATATAAAGCACTTGACAGAAGCTATTATGCGGATATGAGTGGCGTGGATGCCGCAGTAGGCGATGTAGAATACGGTTACGGTGTTAACAGACAGGATGAAGTTAATGCTATGGCTGACGCAATTAATCAGGCAATTAGCGAGCTTCGCCCCGGTCCTGCCGACTATTCTCGTGTGCAGGCTCAAATCGATAAGTTTGATGCTCTCAATGAAAATTACTATACTAAAGAAAGTATGGATAAAGTCAGAAGCGTAATTGCGTCTGTCGATTGGGAATTAACAAAAGAGAATCAGGCCGATGTTTATGCGTATGCACTTGATATTGCCGACGCAATGCTTTTACTTGAAGAAGCACCTGCCGATTATACGGAACTTGAAAGAGTTATCCGTTCAATTCCCGATGACCTTGAAAGTCAGTATACTACCGAATCCATAAAGGTTCTTACTGATGCACAAGACAGAATCAATTGGAATTTGAAAGCAAAAGACCAGCAAACGGTAATCGGTTATCAAGATTCTATTAACAAAGCAATTTCGGGACTTAAATATTTGACAGGTGATTACTCGGATGTTGATGCCGCAATAGCAGAGGGACGTGCAATCATTGAAAAGAACGATCCCCCCATTTCAAAAGAGAGTATTGCATCTTTTGAAGAATTTGTTGCGGGAATCGACCGCACTTATACAATTAAACAGGAAGCTGAAATCGCTGTTTTGGCCTCTCAGATCAGAGCTGCATATTCTGTATTTACTTATGCAGAATCGGTTCATAAGGCTTCAATTTCTCTTTCGGCTGACAGAACAGCTTCATATCCGGGTGATATTGTAACAGTTTCGGTTACGGTTGGAACGGATTATTATGCCGCTGCTTCGTCTATTCCGGTGCTTTATGACAGCAACTTCTATACACTCGTAGGTGCAAATGTTGATGAGGCTTTCTCTTTTGAAGGCACATATGCAGCAGGATGTGAAAAGGGCGGTTCAATTTCAAGTCCCGCAAAAGGCTATCCTTCAAGCTACACATCTACAGCCAAAGCACAGTGGAAGTATGCACTTATTACACTCGCACCTACATCTAACTTAAATTCAAATGCTCAAATTCTTTCACCTGCACAGACTGTTGTAAAACTTCAGTTCAAGGTAAATGATATTACGGTTTCCGAAGGCAATTCCTTTACTGCAAAAATTTGGATTGACCCGTTGTTCCAAAAGACAGATAGCTATAAAAACGGTAAACTTTATATCGGACGTTTTGAAAACGAAACAGTTGACACGAACGTTATTGTATCAGGTCAGACGATAGATTTGACAGATGCCGATATAAGCGTTAATGTTATTAATCCGAATTCTCCCGCAACATTTACTCACCTTAAAGCCGCTTTGTTAAAGCAGCCTGCATATGAAGCATCGTATTATACAGAAGCTTCTTATAAGAGGTATACCGATGCTGTTAAAGTCGGTGAGGAAGTTGTAACTCATACGGAATACACAGTAAAACAGCAATCAATCGTTGATAATGCAACTGATGAAATCAACAATGCATACAGCTTGCTCGAACTTAAACCCGCAACGACGGATGCTTTGGTTTCAGCTCTTGCTTTGACACCTGAGTATGCTTCCGATTATTATACAACCGAAACTTATACTGAGTTTGCAAATGCAGTTGCAACCGGTAGATCGATTCTTAATGAAACGGGACTTACAATTGTAGATAATTTCAGAATAAATGCTGCTGCTGAATCAATTGAATTGGCTTACAGCAAGCTTACACTCAAGCCTTTCTCTTACACAGCACAAATGGAAAGTGCTTTAAGCAAAGTACCTGAATATGACGAGAGTTATTATTCACAGGATTCTTATTCGGCTTATACAAGTGCTTATAACGCTTTGAAGACATTTAAAGACAACGGTCCGTCATTCCTCAATGATGAAGAGGGAATGGATTTGATTTATGCTCTTGAGAATGCGTATAAAAATCTCTATCTTCTCGATGCCGATACAGAAGAACTCGAAAGCCTTGTTAACGCAGAGCTTGATTATCCGTCGAATTATTACACGGAAGATTCTTATTCTGCATATGCAAGTGCTGTAGCAAACGGTAAAGAAATTCTTGATTCCGAAGACCGTCTGACTTCTGCCGATAACGAGAGAATCGAAGCTGCTGTTTCGTCGATTTCCGAAGCAAAAGAAAGTCTTGAATTTTTACCGTTCTCTTATGAAGACGAATTGTTTGAGGTTCTTGACTCTGCTTGCATTGACGGGGATGAAGACGATTACACCGACGATTCCGTAAATGCTTTCTACAGTGCGTACAGTGAGCTTGAAAGTTTTGCTGATGAGTACAGCGATATCAGAGATGACGAAAGATATTTAACTCTTAAAAAGAATCTTTATGATGCTCTGGATAATTTAAAAGCAAAACCTGCCGATACATCGCTTCTTGAACAAGCTTTGGCACTTGAAGTTCTCGATGCATCTTATTATGAATCTACATCTTATCAGGCATATGCCGATGCAATTGCTGCGGTAGAGGCTTACGGTGAAGATTATTATTGGACTTTGCCGGAACAAGATACACTCAACGAGCTTGCACAGGCAATTATCGATGCACACACTAATTTGCAGTTGCGTTCGTTCACTAAACGTGGTGAACTTGAAGCTGCTATCGAGGTAACTCCCGAATACGGCGAAACGTATTATCAGAGTGAGGCATACGAAAATTATTTGGCAAAAAGAAAAGCAATTACCGATATGATTGCAAATGCCGATGATTTGACAATTGCCGATGAGCCTGCCGCCGAGGCTGCAATTGAAGATTATAACAATGCACTTGAAGCATTGAAATCTGCTTGGGCGGATGCCGATTACACGTGTGTTACCGAGGCAATCAAAGAAGCTGAAGGATATGACAAAGACCTTTATACAAATTACGATATTGTTGAGAAAGCAATTAGTGATGTTGTATACGGACTTAATATCCTTGAACAAGAATCAGTAAATGCTTATGCTCAGGCAATCTTAGATGCTTGTAATAATCTTCAGCCTAAAGACGGTGATTATACTTGCGTTGAGGAAGCTATTGAGAACTATAACGAAAAAGTCGATGCTATGACAGCAATCGGTATTGATATTGATGAAAGAACTGTTGAAGCTGTAGAAAAAGCTATAGAAGCTGTTGTTTATGACCTTGACGCAACCAAACAGTCACAAATTAAGTCTTATGCCGATGCAATCAATGAAGCGGTTGCAAAGCTCGATTATGTTTCAACGATTGTACTTAAATCCGACTCAACTGCTGTTATTACAGACGAAGGCTACATTAAAGGTCTTTCGGAAATTGTAAGTGATGATGAAATAGTTTCTAATTTCGTTACTTACGGTAATAATACGAGAATAGAGGTTATTGCTACCGATAACGGATTCGGAACAGGAACAATTGTCAAGCATTTCGATGGTGACGATCTCATTAAAGAATATGTAATTGTTGTTGACGGTGACGTTGACGGTGACTCGTTTGTAACTGCAATTGATGTTACAACTGTTGCAACATATATTAATGAGTTTGAAGAACCTGAAGAGGCTTATGTCAAAGAAGCGATTGACCTTTGCAATGACGGTTGGCTTGATGCAATTGACCTTACGATTGTTATAGCACTTTCAAACTATGAAATTTAACTTAGTTTCTCCGCAAGTTTATCTTGCGGAGAAATTTTTATATTGACAAAAAGATTTTATTGTGTTACAATTTCACTTGCTAGGGGGACTCCTCGGAGTTGAGAAGGTAAAACCTGACCCTTTGAACCTGTTGGTTAACACCGTCGTAGGAAAGCGTGATTGAATCTCAGACTCTTACACTTCGGTGTAAGGGTCTTTTATTTTTATATGAAAGGTTGAGATTATGAAAACGGTACTTACTATTGCGGGCAGTGATTCGTCCGGCGGTGCGGGAATACAGGCAGATATAAAAACAATGACTATGAATGGTGTTTATGGTATGAGTGCTGTCACGGCACTTACTGCTCAAAATACTATCGGCGTGACAGCAATACAGGAAGTAACAGCCGACTTCTTAAGAAGACAATTAGATGCAGTATTCGATGACATTTTCCCCGACGCCGTTAAAATCGGTATGGTAGCCTCGAAAGAGCTGATTTTAGTAATTGCCGAGCGATTGCGGTATTATCGAGCAAAGAACATAGTGGTTGATCCGGTTATGATAGCTACAGCAGGTTCTTCGCTTATCAAAACCGATGCGGTTACAACTCTCGCATCGGAACTCTTACCGCTTTCCACATTGGTCACACCCAATATTCCCGAAGCGGAAATTTTGTCTGACTTTTCTGTTCACAGCAAAGAAGATATGGAAAAAGCTGCAAAATACATTGGCGATACATATGGCTGTGCGGTTCTGTTGAAAGGCGGTCACAGCGTTAACGATGCTAATGATTTACTTTATGTGGGCGGCAGTCAGCACTGGTTTGAGGGAAAACGAATTGACAATCCCAACACACACGGAACAGGTTGTACTCTTTCGTCTGCTATCGCATCCAATCTGGCAAAAGGATATTCTATCTCTGATTCGGTGCAGCGGTCAAAAGATTATATTTCTTGTGCTTTGGCGGCTATGTTGAATCTTGGAAAAGGAAGCGGCCCGATAATGCATAATTTTGGTTTACAGGGGAAGTTTTCAAAATGAACACAACAGACAGACTGCTCGCCGCAACAAAAGAGATTTGGGATTCATATAACACTCATCCGTTTGTTTTGGGTATTAAAGACGGAACACTTGATAAGGAAAAATTTCGCTATTACATTATACAGGATTTTCTTTATTTGAAAGAATATGCCAAAACTTTTGCTATTGGTGTGGCGAAAGCAAAAAGTATGGAAACAGCTAATCTTTTCGCTAAGTATATAACTGTGATGAACGGCGAGCTGGATATTCACAGCGGATATTTGAGTAAGATGCGTGTTACACAAGAAGAAATTGATAGTATGAACCCCTCTCTTGATAACTTGTCTTACACTTCCTATATGCTCCGTGTGGCATACGAGGAAGGTGAAGCGGAAATCCTTACGGCAATACTTTCCTGTGCGTATAGTTATGAAGTGATTGCAAAGAAAATTGTCGCAGATGTTCCCGATTCCGTCAATGATAGTTTTTACGGTGACTGGCTCAAAGGTTATGTATCCGAAGACTATGCTGCCGATAATATTGTTTTGCTGAATACATTGAATACTTTGACTGAGTATTATACAGAAGAGCAAATCAACCATCTTGTTGATATTTTTGTTGCGTGTTCCCGTTATGAATTGGCATTTTGGCAGATGTCCTGGGAAATTAAGCAATAAATCTGAAATAATTTATCTAAACTCGTCAGTTGATTGTTTCAATGACAAAAAATAACGGGATTTTTCCCGATAATATATAGATGTGCGGGGAGCGCCGTCCATCATTTTTTCTGCGAGGGAATCCGTGTTTCGGAGTGAGAGGATGCTTTTGAGTATCGACCGACTGTATTACGGTTGATAGGGCTGTCCTAAAATTCGCAGATTATCTCCCGTAAACAGAAATAATGTAAGGGAGAATGTAAAATGAAAAACAAAACAAAACTTTTAAAAACAATTATGCTGTCGATGATGGTAGCGATAGGTGTTGTTATTTCACCTATCTTGCGTGTTGAGGGTATGTGTCCTATGGCACACCTTATTAACATCGTTTGTTCCGTATTAATGGGTCCGTGGTATTCACTGCTTTGTGCCTTTTTAATCGGTGTTATCAGAATGATTTTTATGGGAATACCTCCTTTGGCATTGACGGGAGCGATTTTCGGAGCTTTTCTTTCGGGTGTTTTTTATCGTTTATCGAAAGGCAAAATTATTTGTGCCGTTATCGGTGAAGTTATCGGTACGGGTGTTATCGGTGCAATTGTCAGCTATCCTGTGATGACATATTTTTGGGGCAGAACCGACCTAACGTGGCTTTTTTATGTTCCCTCGTTTATCGGCGGCACCTTAATTGGCGGATCAATAGCTTTTGTTTTGCTGATAACGCTTAAAAGAAATAACCTTCTTTCTAAATTTCAAAAAATGTTAGGTGAAAAAACTTATGAGTCAAAAAAACAATGATTTTTGTCCCAAAGAAATGCTATTAAAAAGTAAACCGCTTATACATTGTATTACCAATCATATAACAATTAATGATTGTGCAAATGCCGTTTTGGCATTGGGTGCTAAACCGATTATGGCGGAATATAGCGGCGAAGTTGAAGAAATTACGGCTGCCGCAAATTCACTTTGTGTTAATCTCGGAAACATATCAGAGGAGCGGATAAAATCATTTTTTATTTCCGGTAAAAAGGCTTTGGAAAACAAAACCCCGTGTGTTATTGATGCTGTCGGTGTTGCTTGCAGCCGTCCGAGACTTAAAATTTCAAAAAAATTTATAGATGAGTGCAAACCTTGCGTTATAAAGGGTAATGAAGCCGAAATAAGAGCTTTAAACGGAAACGCTTATGAAACAATCGGCGTTGATTCGCAAAGTAATACAGAGCCGGACAGATTGGTTGACTTGGCAAAGACAGTTGCGAAAAAATTTAATTCTGTTGTGCTTATTTCGGGAAAAATCGATGCCGTATCCGACGGAACAAAAACAGTATTAATTGAAAACGGAAGTCCTCTTTTACCTTTGATAACAGGTACAGGATGTGTTCAGGGAGCCGTTTGTGCCACTTATCTTGCCGTGACAAATCCTTTTAAAGCTGCGGTGTCAGCCGCCGTCACAATGGGAACAGCAGGTGAATATGCAGAGGAATACTTTCGTAAGACAAACAGTTTGAGTGATTTTCGGGCAAAAATTACAGATGCTTTTTACTTTATGGACGATGAGTATTTAAGGAAAAACGCTAAGGTGAAATTTTATGAATAAAATAGACGTATCTTTATATTTAGTTACTGACAGTACAAATTTTTCAACTGATGAATTTCTGAAAGTTGTTGAAGCTGCGTGCAGAGGAGGGGCAACGTGCGTTCAACTCCGTGAAAAAGACAAAAGCGGAAAATCTTTTTATGAATTAGCGTGTCGTGTAAAAGAAATTACGGACAAGTTTAAAATTCCCTTGATAATTGATGACCGTGTTGACATTGCACTGGCTTGCGGTGCAGACGGTGTTCATATCGGAAGTGAAGATTTGCCCGTCAGAGAAGCAAGAAAAATTCTCGGTGCAAATAAAATAATAGGTGCTACGGCAAAAACGGTCGAAACGGCATTAAAAGCAGAGCAAGACGGTGCTGATTATATCGGAACGGGTGCTGTTTTTCCGACTACAACCAAAGTTAAAACAGTTCTTACACCCGTTTCAACTCTTGCGGAAATTTGTAAAAAAGTTTCAATACCGGTATGTGCAATCGGAGGACTGAATTTTGACAATTGCGATGTGTTAAAAAACAGTGGAGCTTCCGGTGTGGCTGTTGTTTCGGCAATAATGAAAAGCAATGACCCTTATCTTGCAACACGAAAATTGAAAGAAAAAGTTAGTCGAATTTTGAATATTCCGCTTTGAAATCAGCAGTAAAAAACACCGCACTTTTTTTGGTATATAACTTCGAGCTACTCGGAGCATAACCAAAGAAAGTGCGGTGCATTATTTATATTAACTTATTTCCAATAGTCTGTTTCGTGCGGGAGACCGATGTCTTTGGCACAAAAAACAGGTTCTTTTCCCTCTTTCCTTTGTTGTTCATAGTTTTTCAAGGCTTTAATTGCATATTTGCTGAGAATTAAAATAACGGGCATATTAATCAATGTCATACCGCCCATAGTGATGTCAGCTATGTTCCACAGCAAATCGGCATTTAATCCGGCACCTGCAAAAACAACGAGTGAAGCTATTATATGATAGATTCTCATAAACTTTTTACTCGGCTGTTTCTTTAACAAAAAAATCAAGCAGTTGTCAACATAATAAAGGTTGCCGAGCAATGTGGTAAAAGCAAACAAAATCATTGCAACTGTAATAAAAATCGGGCCAAACGTTCCGAGGGTACTGCTGAGTGCCGCCTGAACATACGGAGCCCCCGAAAGCTTTGCTGTCGGTTCAACGCCTGAACACATACACATAAATGCCGTTGCGGTGCAAACGAGTAAAGTATCGATGAAAACCGAAAGCACTTGAACAAGTCCCTGCTTGACGGGATGGTTAACGTCAGCCGATGCCGAAGCATTCGGTGCTGAACCTACACCGGCTTCATTGCTGAATAAACCTCTTTTAATTCCGTACATAACACATGAACCGCTGAAACCTCCGAAAATTGAATCCAAATCAAAAGCTTCTGTAAATATTTTTTGAAAAACAGAGGGGAGTACGGTGATGTTCATTATAACAATAACAAGAGCGATAAGTATATATGCAATGCCCATAAAAGGCACTAAAAAGCTTGTCGTTTTAATTATTCTTTCGCCGCCGCCCATAAGACAGTAGCATACTAAAACGGCAAGTATAAAGCCGATAATCCATGGTGAATATTTTTCGTTGTAAAAACTGTATGACGAAAATGTTGACTGCAAATTATATGAAGCTAACATATTAAAGCCGAAAGCGTAAGTTAGGATAAGAAAAACGGAAAAGACAACGGAAAGGGTGCGGCTTTTGAGCGTAGCTTCAATGTAATAAGCGGGACCGCCGTAGCTTCCGTTCGGGCCTTTCTTTTTGTATATCTGTGCAAGTGTACTTTCAACAAATGCAGAAGCACTGCCGATAATTGCAATTATCCACATCCAAAAAACAGAACCGAATCCGCCTAAGCACAGTGCGGTTGAAACACCTATTATGTTACCTGTGCCGACCCTTGAAGCCGTCGAAACCATAAGAGCTTGAAAGGAAGACACACCTTTTCCGTCTTTCGGCTTTTCAGTAACACAGCGAAGCTGCTCTTTTAACAATCTGAACTGTACAAATCTTGTTCTGAATAAAAAATAAATACCGCCTAAAAGCAAAAGTATTATAAGGATATATCCGTACAGTGCGTCGTTTAATGAAGAAATTATTTTATCGAACATATTATCCTCCTGCATCGGTTAATATACAGATGAAAAATGCGGGTCTCAAACGAGATCCGCATCTTTGGAGCTGGTGACGGGAATCGAACCTGCAACCTGCTCATTACGAATGAGCTGCTCTGCCATTGAGCCACACCAGCATTTAAAACATATAAAACAGCCTAAACCGAAACTGCCATATTATTATACATAATTTTTAATAGAAATGCAATACTTTTTTACAAAAATATTTGCAAATATGTGTTATAATTTCATTGTAAATTGGGATAATCTTCTTCAAGAGTGCTTATGCTTGAGGTAAAAGATGTAAATTTTAATTATCTCTTGATTTATTGCCGAATTTAGTGTAATCTATTATTATATTGAAAGGAATGATTTTTATTATGAATTTTAAAAGAATTGTTGCTGTTGCAGCTTGCTTGGCGACTGTACTTACGGTTACGGTTGCCTGCACAAAAAACGATGTCGATGATGTAACTGTTTACGAAACTGATATGTGGGGTGAAAAGGTAACGGATAAGGACGGTAACAACGTAACTGTTCCCATTGAAGGTGCTTCGGTTGAATATGTAACGGATGAAGACGGAAACAAGATTCTTGACGAAAACGGAGAGAAAATTACAATTCTCCATTATTACGTTAATGAGGTTGATGATAACGGAAATTATGTTACAAATAAAAACAACGAGAAGGTAACTAAGGTTTATTCATCAAAGCCGTCTACCACAGCTTCTTCGGGTTCAATAGGTGATATTTTAAGCGGTGAAAGTGAAATGACTACGGTTAAAATAGAAACAATGCCTGAGGGTACAACAATTTCCACATCAAAGCGTTTGTATGATAAGAATTATCACGATATTATCAGTACGGGTAATTTCTATATCGAAATGAAGATGACGGGAAACGCTGATGGAATGGGTATCTCGACCGGTATTGCTTTTGCTATGAGTGGCAACAAAGTATACAGCAAAATGAACGTTAATTTCAGTATAATTAATTTAACTTTGGAAAACATTTTCAAAGACGGAAAATCTTATACGATTTATCCCAAGAAAAAGATTTATACTCAATCGCAAAGTGATGAAATGCTCGATACGGACGAAATCAAAGAAATGCTCGGCAGCGACAATGCCGTTTATCAGAAAACAAGCATTGTGACATCTAAGGGTACAACTTATATATGCGAAGAATATCTTATAGATAATATTTCCTATAAATATTATTTCGACCAAAAAACGGAGGTTCTCAAACGCATTGAATATGAAGCAGGGGACGGTACTGCCGTTGTAATGGATATAAACAAAATTATGAAAAATCCTTCGGCATCATATTTTGAAATTCCATCCGGTTATAAAGAAGTATCAGAGGATGAATTTACAAATGCACTGACCGGCGGACTTTCATCCATTCTTTCGACAACCGCAGCATCAAAATAATGGATAAAAAGGTAGTTGTGGTAACCGGTGCATCCGGTGGGATAGGCAGTGAAATTTCACGCATTTTTGCAGAAAACGGTTGGAATGTTGCATTGATGTATAACAAATCGGATACGGAAGCAAAAATTCTTAAAAATGAGCTTGACGCAATGGGAACAGTAACATTCTGTTCCCGTTGCGATGTTTCAAGTATAGAAGAAGTTAAAAGCTTTTTTGATGATGTCGAAAGAAAATTCGGTAAAGTCGATGCACTTGTCAACAATGCGGGAATTGCACTTCAAAAGCTTTTTTGCGATGTTACCGAAGAAGAATCGGAAAAAATTTATAACACAAATGTTAAGGGCGTTTCCAATTGCTGTAAAGCTGTTTTGCCTTCCATGATAAGACGGAAAGAGGGCAAAATTGTTAATATATCCTCAATGTGGGGTATATGCGGTGCTTCCTGCGAGGTGGATTATTCTGCTTCAAAAGCGGCGGTTATAGGTTTAACGAAAGCCCTTGCAAAAGAATTGGGGCCGTCAGCAGTAAACGTTAATTGTGTGGCTCCCGGTGTGATTGACACTAAGATGAACTCTAATCTCGATGAACAATCCTTGCAATTGCTCAAAGAAGAAATTCCTCTTATGAAAATCGGAAGACCGAGGGATGTAGCGGAAGCTGTTTACTTTTTATGCTCAGATAAATCCGATTACATTACCGGTCAGGTTCTTTCCGTTGACGGCGGTATGGTAATTTAAAGATATTTTATCAAAAATATTGAAAATCTCTTGATTTTTTTGAAAAAATATGGTAAATTTATAGGGATATAAACAAATTCCGAAATTGGAGGAATATGAAATGGCAAATTGTCCTAATTGCGGTGTCCATCTTAAAAAAACTTATTGGAAACCGAATTGTCCGAACTGTAATGTTAATATTTTTTATCACGGAATGCATGAGCGTCTTGAAAGCGACATAATCGAAGCCGACAGATCCTTAAACAAAATGTATGCTGTTTTGGACAGGGTTAAAGCTTCTTACATAGGCTCTAAGCTTGCTATTGCACGAATAGTTCTCAGCCTGCTTCCGATTGGTGCTTTGTTTTTGCCTCTTGCTAAAATTGCGGTTGATGTTCCGTTTGTTACAAAGGAATTTTCAATTAACGCTTTAACCGTATATAATGCGGTTTCGTCATTAGACTTCGGCGGACTTTTTGAAATGTTCTCATCACAGTCCTTGTCGGCGGCGGCTATACTTTTTGCACTTGCACTTATTTTTGTTGTACTCGGTGCGGTTGGCTCGCTTGTCGGATTTATACTTATTTTCCTTTCTTGTTCTCCGAAAGGTATTCCGCGTAATCTCGGATTTTCCGGTGCTTCGCTCGGTTGTTATGTTGTCAGCTCGATAATGTTTATGCTTTCCGGTTCACAGTTTTCTTCTGTGTTCGGTGACGGCTTTAAAGCATCGCTTTCTTTTGGATTCCCCATTCTTATCGTTGCGGCAATTGCACCGATTGTTATTAATCTTATGATTAAAAAGCATCCCATCGTAGTTAAATCATCGGCAGAAAAGAGAAAGAAAGAAATTGCCGAGAAAGCAGCTAAAATGGCAGCAGATATGGAAGAAACAAAGAGAAAAGAAGAAGAACAGCGAATGATTGAAGAAGCATACGCTGCAGAGCAGGCAAAGAAAAAAGAACAAAATAAATAATTTTTTCAAGCAGTTGTGTTTTGCAACTGCTTGTTTTTTATGCGTTAACTCGAAAGTCCCTCTTGTACAGCTATCTGTAACAAGAGGGACTTAATTTTGTTTATTTAAGTTTGTCGGCATATTTAATTCTGTTTGCAAGATATATGCCTAACAGAATGATAAATGCAAGTGGTACTAAAGGAATGAGTATCAATAAAATAATCACCGAAATTACAACAATCGGCAAACCTTTTTTGCTCTTTTTGACTGTCGATTTTATGTTCGGTTTTAGTTTTTCAATATCCTCTTTTGTTGCATAAAAAGGTAATGTGACATTATGGTCGGGTATGCCGCTGTTAAAAACAAGCGGCTCAATCAAATCCGATACATTGTCCACAACCTTGAGAATTTTGCGTACTTTTATTCCCAAAGTTTCAAGAATCGAATCAATTATGCTCATAAGTCCCATTGTTATTTTGTAGTAAGGTGTGTCGGGAGAATATGCCGCATCTCCGCCGTAAAGGTTTTGAATAAGCGAAATTACATAATCTATTACTTTTTCGTCTTTAATACTTTCGTAGTCGGAGTATTTAAGTCCCGTTTCTTTTTTTGTCCATTTTGCGACAGTTCCTATTTTTAATTTGCAAAGCAGTTTTGCAAAAGGCTTTATAATCCAACTGTATTTATAAACCGTTTTCGGTTTTACGCTGAAAGAGTTTGCGGCAAAAGCAAAAGCATCTGCACTCGTCGCCGCTGCTTCAATTGTTTTTCTAATCATTCCGAAAAACTGATTTTTTAAATGCTCATCGAAATCATTTCCGTTTAGTTTAATATCGGGCGTTTCTTCAAGCTCTTTGGATTCAATTTGCATTGTCTTTTCTTTTCTGTCAAAAGTGATATTTCTGTATAACGCAGGGTATCCGACAGTTGCTGCAGTTGTGATATCATAGAAAATATTGCCGTTTTTACTGAAATGATAAGAAATATCGTGCATATGCGAATGACCGGTGAGCATAAAGTTTATGCCCATATCGGGAAATTCCTCACGTCGCAGTTCGTGGTCACCCATCATATCGCCTTTACCGATAAGTGAAAAGAACGGTGAGGGTGAAAGCATAGGATGATGTGTCATAGAAATAATAAATTGGTTATTGTTCTTGGCATCTTCAACCTGTTCTTTTATCCATTTAAAACAGTCTTTACTGAAACCGCTTTTTCCCTCAAGGTTTCTGTCGTCATTAAGAGCAAACAATCTAAAGCCGTCCTCAAGCTGAACAACATATGACATACTGTCTTTATGTATCGCTATTGCCTCTGAGGGGCCGAATTCATAGTACATTTCAAACAATTCGTCACGTTTGACAGCAGGAATTTCAATTTTGTTTTTGCCTTCAAACCTGTGACAAATTCCGTTGTCACGAAAGTCGTGAGTTGCGGTAATGACATAAACACGTTTTCCGCTTCTTTTTAAGTCACGAAGCATTTCTATAAATTCTTTGTGACTTTCAGGTTCGCCGTTCTTTGTCAAATCACCGGAAATCAAAACTATATCACTTGAACTGTCGGCAGCGATTTGCTTAAAAAAGGCTTTTAAAACTTCCTCACTGTCGGCAATCAAATTTGTGCTGCGGCTGTTTTCCTGTTTAAAAGCTTCGCCGTCAATGCCGTTTTTCTTTGAATAATAGTGAGTGTCAGAAACAACTGTAATCTTTAATTTATCCATTTTAAGCTTCCACCGTTTCGTCAATTTCCTCGTTCATACCGTCATTTAACACACCTCTGCGTGCAATCAAATCAGCGGAAATTTGTGCTTTCTTTTTGCCTGTCAGGTCATAGAAGAGGAGGGGAACACCTTGCAAAATAACGAATACGGCAGGTATAATTGTGTAAATCATAAGAAACTTGTTAAGCGTTGCGTCGCTTTGTGCGGCGTAGGCAACATTCGGGTCGGTTGACTGTATGTAGCCTGCCCAAACAATAAGAGCAGGGCCGAGTGATTTTGTGAATGCGGAGGCGATTTTACTGAAAAGACCGTAACCCGCATAGCAAAGACCCTCTTGTCTTTTGCCGGTTTTCCATTCGATTTCGTCAACGCAGTCGGCAATCATTACATTTGGTGTGAGATTGGTGTTGCCGTGCTGAAGGCCTACAAAGAAATTGATTATAAGGAAAGGAATTACGAGAGATGAGTTAAATCCGATTATTTTTGTAACTATGAAAAGCACGGTAAGAGTTGTGGCACCGTAAAGACAGCAAATCAAATATACGTTTCTTGTATCTTTCACAACTTTCAGAAGCTTCTTGACAACAAGCATTCCTACTGCCGTTCCGATTCCCATAGGCAAAAGAAGTGCCAATTTAAGACCTTTATCACCAAGGAGGTAAACGGCTATATAAAGGCTTACGGTGCCGTATACGCCTCTTCCGAATCCTGCAAGCTTTGTAAGAGCCACCATAAGCAGATTTTTGTTTGTGAAAACAACCTTAATGCTGTCCTTGATGCTGACTTTTTCTGTTGTGTACGGCACGCGTTCTTGGTTATATCTGTACATAATTCCAAGGAAAAGCACGCATCCGAGTGCGCATATAACCGTCGATATTGTCAAGTCAAGTCCTTTACCCTCCGCCGCTTTAAAGCCGTCTTCACCGAGAATCAGCTTCATAACTATTCCGACAACGAGTATAACTACCTGTCCTCCCGATTGACCGATTGAACGGCAAATGCTTGCAATTGAAATAGCGTCGCCTCTTTCTTCTGCATTAGGAGTGCAAACAGAACCGAAGCAGTTGGCAGGGCTTTCGACTGCGACCGAAGCCATTGTGTATAATGAATAGATAACAAACATCCAGCCGATTGCAACGGTAGCGTTTGAGGTTGACGGTGCAATAAAAACAAGAACGGCAATTACGGCAACGGGAACACATCCGTAACCTATCCACGGCAAAATTTTACCTTTTTTGCTTTTCGTTCTGTCCACAAGCAAGCCGACAATAATTTCAAGCGCACCGCCGATTATTCCCGCAACGAAGAAAACGGAAACAAGTGCTTTTGAAATTATTTCGCCGTCGATTCCGCTGCCTTTAAAAGCAAAATCATTAAAAAATGTGTAAGTGTAATCCGGCATCCAGCCCGTAAGCAGTGCTAAACCGAAAAGTCCGATACTGTAAGAGACTATTTCGGATTTTTTCATATACTTTTTCATGTTTTACCCTCCGCAAGTTGATATGACATAATTATACAATTATTAATACACTAATGTCAATAAAATTTGCTTTTGTAATTGAATTAATTTGTAAAATATGTTATGATAAAACCGCAATAAATTAAAATTTTTGTGTTGCAGATGAAAGGATCGGTTTTTAATGAGAAAACGAATACCTATTAATTTCGATTGGAAATATTCTGACGTTTTTGATAAAAAAATGCTTGAAAAAGATTATGATGACAGCAATTTCAAGACTGTAAACATCCCTCACACGAATAAAGAAATTCCGTATAACTATTTTGACGAGAAAATTTATCAGTTCGTTTCGTGTTACAGAAAAACCGTAATGCTGTCCGAGGATGATGTAAACGCAAGGCTTTTGCTTCATTTTGAAGGAGCTGCAAGCTATTCAAAAGTTTTTGTAAACGGTAAGTTTTCCGGTGAGCATAAAGGTGCATATACTCCGTTTGTTTTGGATATAACTGATTTTGTTTCGGCGGGCGAAAATATAATCGCAGTTATGCTTGATTCTACCGAAAGGCCTGAAATACCGCCGTTCGGAAAAGTTGTTGATTATCTTGTTTACGGCGGAATTTACCGTGAGGTTTGGCTCGAAAGAGTTGATGACATTCACATTGAAGATGTTTTTGTAAAAACCAAGAATATCTTTTTTGAAAACAAGCTTATTGATGTAGATGTCAACCTATCAAAGCCTTACAGCGGAACAGTAAAGTTGATTTTCTCCGACGGAGATAAGGTTTTAGGCGAAAGAAAAGTAAAAGCGGACGGAAAAAAAGTTACTCATAAGTGGAAAGTAGGCTCTGTCGAGCTTTGGGATATTGATAATCCAAAGCTTTATTACCTTACGGTTATTGTGGGCGAAGACGAATATAAGGTAAGGTTCGGATTCAGAAGTGCTAAATTTAAATCCGACGGATTTTACCTTAACGGAAAGAAAATTAAAATTATGGGGCTTAACAGACATCAGAGCTACCCTTATGTCGGATATGCAATGCCCGCATCTGCTCAGATTGCCGATGCCGAGCTTTTAAAGTACAAATTGGGATGCAATCTTGTCAGAACGTCGCATTATCCGAATTCTACGCATTTTCTTGACAGATGTGACGAAATCGGTTTGCTTGTTTTTACGGAAATGCCGAGTTGGCAATTTTTGGGCAAGGGTGAATGGCGTGAAAACTGCCTTGAAAATATCGAAAAAATGATTGTTCGTGACAGAAATCATCCGAGCGTTATACTTTGGGGTGTCAGAGTAAACGAGGGTGAGGATTGCGATGAGTTTTATTCCGTAACAAATGCTCTTGCGAAAAGTCTTGACCCGACACGTCAAACGGGCGGTGTAAGAAATATGCCGATGAGCCATTTGCTTGAAGATGTTTATACATATAACGATTTTTCACATTCGGGTAAGTGGATTAAGCTTCTTCCTCCGACAGCGGTTACCGGAAGCTTAAAAGCTCCGTATCTTGTAACGGAATATAACGGACATATGTTCCCAACCAAAAGCTTTGACAGAGAATCAATAAGAACCGAACACGCAATGCGACACGCAAATGTTCAAAACAAATCATACGGCAGCAACAGAATAAGCGGTGCAATAGGTTGGTGTATGGCTGATTATAATACACATAAAGATTTCGGCAGCGGTGACAGAATTTGTTATCACGGTGTTACCGATATGTTCCGTGTTCCGAAGCTTGCGGCATCCGTTTATGCTTCTCAGCAGGATGACGTTCCCGTATTGGAGGTTTCCTCCACAATGGATATCGGTGACCATCCGGGTGGAATACAGGGGCCCGTTCACATTTTTACAAACTGTGATTATGTAAAAGTTTACAAAAACGGTGAATTTAAAAGCTACGCTTATCCCGATAAAAAACATTTTCCGAATCTTCCTCATCCGCCGATAACCCCCGTTGATTTTATCGGTGATTCGCTCATAAAAGAAGACGGCCTTGATGAGGTAACCGCAAAGAATCTTAAAGATGTTCTTTGCACGGCTCGGATTTACGGATATATAATGCCGCCGCAAAATTATGTAAAGCTTGCATATGCGTTCCTGCACGGAAAAATGTCCGTTTCGGAAACGGTAGATATCGTAACCAAATATTTTGCCAACTGGGGCGACTGTCAAGTCGAGTATAAGTTTGAGGGATATAAGAACGGAAAGCTTGTAAAATCCGTAACGAGAACAGCCGTAAATTCACTTGATTTTACTGTTTGTGCCGATAAATCGGAACTTATAGAAGATGAAACGTATGATGTGACAAGAATTGAGGTAGTGTCTGTTGACCAATTCGGAAACAGAGTTAATTATGATAATTCGCTTGTTGACGTCAGCGTTAAGGGGGAAGCCGAAGTAATAGGGCCTGACAGATTTGCTTTGATTGGCGGTGCAAGGGCATTTTGGATAAAAACCAAAGGTAAAACCGATGACGTTAAAATTATAATTTCCGTTGACGGCAGGGGAGAAAAAGAGCTTTATATTAAAGTTAAAAAGCTTTAAGTGATTGACAAGCTTAACAGAATATGGTATATTATTTGTATAAATATTCAGGAGGGTTTTAAATGAAAAAAATAGTAAAAATTATGTCAATTGTTCTTTCGGTATTGATGATTCTTTGCTTGTTTGCTTCTTGCGGCGAATCCGATGTTCTTTATGTTGCAACAAATGCGGAATTTGAACCTTTTGAGGCAATCGACAGCGAAAGCAAAGAAATTGTCGGCTTTGATATTGATGTTATCAAAGCGGTAGCCGAAAAACTCGGCAAAACAGTAAAAATTGATAATATGGAATTTGACGGTGTTATCTCAGCCGTTACACAGGGCAGCGATGATGTTGCGATTTCCGGACTTACAATTAACGCAAAAAGAAAGCAGTCGGTAGATTTTTCAACAGCATATTACAGCGGTGCGGCTCAGATTATTATTGTGGCTGCCGATGACACTCACTATACCGGCACAACCAAAGAAGAACTTGATGAACAGCTTAAAAATCAGTCAATCGGTGTTTGTTCGGGCTTTACAGGTCAGAGCTATGCCGAAGGTGACGAGGATTGGGGCTTTGAAGGTATTGAAGGTGCCGATATCAAAATTTTCGATAATATCAGCCTTGCAATCGAAGACCTTAAAAACGGTACAATAAATGCAATTATTATGGATGATGCCGTTGCAAAAGAGTCCGCAGGAACAAAAGAAAATAAAGATGACATCAAATGTATCGATGTTCCGCTTACGGTTGAGGAGTACGGTATTGCAGTACAGAAAGGTAATACCGAACTCGTTGAAAAAATCAACAACGCACTTGCTGAACTTAAAAGCGAAGGTAAACTTCAGGAAATTGCCGACAAATGGAGTGTTAACCTCGGCGAATAAAAAATAAGTTAAGCAACACCGTGTAATATATTTTTCACGGTGTTGTTTTCATTTTGGAGAGTTAATTTATGATTGAATTTTTTGAAACTTTCAAAAGAATTTACATTGATGGCGGCGGATATTCATTGATGCTCGACGGCTTGAAAGATACTATTCTTATGGCTGTTTTTGCACTTGTTATAGGTATTTTGCTTGGAATTATCGTTGCTGTTTTTAAAGTAATACCGCACAATAATATTTTTACTAAGATTTTAAACGCAATCGCAAATGTGTACATAGCGGTAATCAGAGGTACACCTGTTATGGTGCAGCTTCTTTTGGCATATTTCGTTTTGTTTGCGTCCTCATTCAGAGGTTTTGAAGAACGTGCATTGATTATTGCCATAATTATTTTCGGAATTAACAGCAGTGCTTATGTTGCCGAAATTATCAGAAGCGGTATTCTTGCTGTTGATAAAGGTCAAATGGAAGCCGGTCGTTCTTTGGGACTTTCGTATGCCACCACTATGCTCAAGATTGTACTTCCTCAGGCGATAAAAAATATTCTTCCGGCACTCGGAAATGAGTTTATTGTTCTTATAAAAGAAACATCCGTTGCAGGATTTATAACTGTTTTCGATTTGACAAGAGCAACACGTTCGCTTGTTGCAAATCATTATACGGCTTTTGTTCCGTACATCACGCTTGCATTGGTTTATTTGGTGCTTGTTCTCGGAGCGACAATGTTGCTTAATGCTCTTGAAAGGAGGATGCGTAAAAGTGATAACCGTTAAAGGTCTGAAAAAATCTTTTGGAAATCTTGAAGTTCTAAAAGGCATTGATTATGAGATTGAAAAGGGCGAAAAAATCGTAGTTATCGGCCCCTCCGGTTCGGGTAAGTCAACTTTTTTAAGATGCTTGAATTTGCTTGAAGAACCGACAGCGGGTGACGTCATTTTTGAAGGTGTAAAAATCAATTCAAGTGACGTTAAAATCGATAAAATACGTGAACATATGGGAATGGTGTTCCAACAGTTTAATTTGTTTAACAATTTGACTGTAATTGATAATATAACTTTGGCACCTATGAAAGTTAAAGGCATTTCAAAGGAAGAAGCAGAAAAAAGAGCAATTGAACTTTTAAAAAGGGTAGGTCTTGCCGAAAAAGCATATTCTTATCCTGCTCAACTTTCAGGCGGTCAAAAGCAACGTATCGCAATTGTCAGAGCGCTTGCTATGAATCCCGATGTTATGCTTTTTGATGAACCTACATCGGCTCTTGACCCCGAAATGGTAGGCGAGGTTTTGAATGTAATGAAAGAGCTTGCCGATGAGGGTATGACGATGGTGGTTGTAACACACGAAATGGGATTTGCCCGTGAAGTTGCATCGAAAGTTGTATTTATGGATGACGGCTACATAACGGAAGAAGCACCTCCCGAAGAATTCTTTTCAAACCCCAAAACAGACAGATGCAAAGATTTTCTGTCAAAAGTTTTATAATTTTTTAAAATTGCAAAAAATGTATAAGGCACAGTGTATTGTTTGTTTACACTGTGCCTTATTTATCACTGTTTAACTTCAATGCTTTCTGGTAAGAGCAGGTTTATGAAGATATTCCTGCTCATAAACATTTCCGCCTTCAAGATATATCTTTGTTTCAAAGTTATCGTCAAATTCGCATATTTCGATTATTCTTGCACCGAGTGGGAAGCCTTCAAGTCCATAACATTGATATCCCGAAGCTCTGCCATAGCAAAGTCTTATTCCGTGTAAACTTCCCTCAAAATCATTAATGTGGTCATGCCCGACAAAAATTCCTTTCATTGCACCGCTTCTGACAAATGCGGAAAATAAACCGTCATTATAATGCGTGCAACAAACACCTTCTTGATTGAAACCTTTGCATTTTTCAAAATTCCAAACCTCCCAATATTCGGGGATCGGAACGTGAAAAAAAGCAAGCTCTTTATGGTTATTCGGAAATTCGGATGACTTTTTTCTGTACCATTCAATTTGTGAGGGGTAGAAGTCCCCTTGATGCGAGTCTAACAAGAACAATACCCAGTCGCTTCCGTTTGGTGAAGAGCTGTTTACAGATACCGTATAATTTCCGTTGCCGTCAACTTCATTCTCACCCAATTCAAAAAGGGAATAATCATATTTTAAAAGATGTTCGGCAAAAGCTCTTCTTGTTTTAATCTCACTGTCGGGAGGGTTCCCGTCGTGATTACCGAGTACCGGCGCCCAAAAAATTTTTCTTTCTTCAAATATTTTCGCAAATTCAAAAATACCCTCAGCCGATTTTTGTCCCCACGCAATATCACCCGTGACAACAACCAAATCAGGTTTTACATTATCTAAAACTTCATTAACTAAATTTAATGTTTTTTTATATTTCACAATGTCGCCGTCCACTTCAAGATGAACGTCTGTAAGCTGACATATTTTGAATTTGCCGTTTTTAAAGCTGAAATTTTTCATTTTAACGTTTTCCTTACGGTGTTATGAAGTTTGAAGTAATATAGCGTACGCCGTATTTATACAGTTGTTCCATTCTTTTTAGTCTGTCAACAGTCCAAACGGCGACCTTTATGCCGGAATTAACGGCTTTTTTAAAATCTTTTTTGTTATTGCTTGCACAAACGGCATATCCGAAGCCGTACTTTTTACAGTTGTCGATTCCCTCGTCATCTATTGTTTCAACAAGATACCAAAACTCCGTTTTCGGTGAATATTTTTGCAGTTTGATGAGTTTGTTTAAATCAAAAGAAATTATAATTGCTTTATCAAGTAAATTTCTGTCATTTAACTTATCGATTATATCCGTAAGCTTAGTATCGTATCCGCCTTTTTTAATTTCAATTTCCGGTATGCAGCCGTATTTTTCGCAAATATCAAGGTATTCATCGAGAGTCGGCAACTTGAGATTTGGATATTTTTCTATTCCGTGACCGTAGGTAACATCAAACTTACGAAGCTCCTCAAGAGTGTAATCACTTATGTTACCCGTCCCGTTACAGGTTTTGTCAATTGTCGGATTATGACACACAACCCACTGCTCGTCCTTAGTAAGATGAACGTCACATTCAATTGCAAAATATCCCTGCTTGCAGGCAAGCTCAAACGAGGGAAGGGTATTTTCCGGTGCTACGCCCGAAAAACCTCTGTGTGCCGTAATATGCAACGGGTCACTTTTTTTGATAACTTTTGATGTTGAGGCTGACACAACCTTAATTTGTTTTTTAAAAACCATATCTCTCAGAAAATAAAGCCTGCAAATGACATATCCTGAAAGCTCTTTTAATTTATTGGACATATTAACACCTTCAAAATTTAAAATAGCCGCTTCCTTAAAAAGACGCGGCTAAGTATTTTTATTATTTAAGCATAAGTCCTTCGCTTACTGCAAAATCGTGCAGCACTTTAATTGAATGCATTTTCTGTTCGTTTATTGAAGAACCCGTTCTTGTATAAGTATTCATCTTTGCACCGCAAAGTGATGCCATATATTTTGCACTTGCCGTAAAGCCGTTGTCAATTGTTTCGGCAAAAACATCAACGAATCTGTGAATCTTTTCTGCTTTATCTATATCTTTTTCGACAAAGAAAGCATCGTACATTTTTCTGAGCATATATGCACCGCAAGTACTCGGTGTTGCAACAACGCCTCTTGCACCGGCTTTATAAGATTCAAATAGATAGGGGATATTAGCTTGAAGAACATTGCTTTCGCCCTGAACCGCGATTTTTTCGTTAATTAAATCCATAGTGCAAGTTGTGTCTTTAATGCCTACAAATTTGCCTGTTTCAACAAGCTTGCCATAGGCCTTGCCTGACATTTTGTTGTTCGGAAAGCCGGGAAATTCATAAATTAATACAGGCAAATCCGTGTGTTCTGCAAGATCACACATATAGTGGCAAATGTAATCATCATCGTTGCCGTAACCTTTTGTAACGAAAACAAGTCCGCTGACGCCTGTGTTGCTCATCCTCTTTACTTCTTCGATTTGCTCTTCATGAGTTCCCAAGCAGAGGTTTGCAGTTGCAAATACGGGCTTACCGTTTGCGTGTTTTACAACAGTTTCGGCAATTTTAAGACGTTCTTCAAATTCTATTTTTGTCATTTCCGAACTTCCGCAAACAGGGAAAAGAGCGTGAGGATTCTGTTCAACCTGCCACTCCGTATAGCCTTTCAATGCCTCAAAGTCGATTGATAAGTCTTCCTTGTAAGGTGTGAGCAAAAGTGCGTATACACCGGCGAATTTTTCCATTTGACCTTTAAAACTGTTCATTTAAAAACCTTCTTTTGAAAATAATTTTGACTTTAGTTAATTATATATCATTTGCCTGTAAAAAGCAATTACTTTTACAAAATTATCCTCAAATATCGCCAAACGGTTCAATGCTCCTTTGTAAAATACCGTTTATGTGTGCAATTAGTGTTCCGTAATTTGTTATAGGTATACCTGCATCATTTGCACATTTGTTTCTGTAACGTATTTCACGCTCGTTGAGCATACAGCCTCCGCAATGAACAATCAGAGAGTATTTTTCGAGATTTTCCGGAAATTCACCGCCGGAAGTAAAATCAAAGAGTAATTCTTTGTTTGTGTAGCTTTTTATCCATCTCGGTATTTTTACGGTTCCGATGTCTTCGCACTGCCTGTGATGAGTACAGCCCTCGCAGATTAAAACGGTGTCACCGTCATTTAATTCCGAAATTTTTTCAGCACCCTTTACAGCATCGTTCAAAAGACCTTTGTATCTTGCAAAAAGAATTGAAAAAGAGGTGAGGGGAATGTCGGCCGGGATTATTTCGTTCACTTCTTTGAAAGCCTGACTGTCGGTGATGACCATTTTCGGTTTATTGTTTAAAGAATCTAATACCGTTTTAAGCTGCTCTGTTTGTGTCGTGATGCAAACGGAATGTTTGTCAAGAAGATCTCTTATTGTTTGTACCTGTGGAAGAATCAATCTGCCTTTCGGTGCGGAGGTGTCAATCGGCGTTACCAAAACTACTATATCGTCTTCTTCTGTTAAATCCGAAACAATTTTTTTCTCCGATTCCGTTTTCAAACATTTCGAGAGCATATTTTTTAAACTGTCGATATTTTTGCCGTTTAAAGCACAAACTTCAATTTCGTTTTCGCTTAAAACCTCAGTTTTTGCAATATCCGATTTGTTGTAAGCGATAACATAGGGTATATTTTTTTTCTTAAAAGTTTCGATTAAATCCAAATCGTGCTGTGTTTTGCCGACCTTTGAATCGATAACCAAAACGGCAATATCGGTTTTGTTGAGAATTTGTTTTGCTTTTTTTATTCTTAAATTTCCAATTTCGCCCTCATCGTCAATGCCGGGCGTGTCTATAATTACCACAGGACCGAGGGGTAAAAGCTCCATTGCTTTCATAACAGGGTCGGTTGTTGTTCCTTTATAATCGGAAACTATTGACAATTTTTGCCCCGTAACGGCATTTACAACGCTTGATTTTCCTGCGTTTCTGTTGCCGAAAAAAGCAATGTGCGTTCTGTTTGCATTCGGTGTTTGGTTTAAGTTATCTGACATTTCAATCTCCGTTCTGCCGATATTGTTTTTTATTAAAATCTGAAATCTCTTTTTCCCAAATGAATGTTGTTGAGATAATCTTCGGCAATTTTTCTTACGTTGTCTTTAGGAATATTATTAAGTTCTTCCTTAATGAGTTTTTCACCGATTTGTTTTGTTTCTTCGCTTGCATAATCCTCCAAAAACTCTTTAAGTGTCATTAGAGCATTCGGGTGGCAGCAATTTTGAATCTGACCGTTTTTAAGAAGTGTCATAAATCTGTCTCCGGTTCTTCCTTCACGGTAGCAAGCGGTACAAAAGCTCGGAATATATCCCAATTCCATAAGCCATTTTACAACCTCATCGAGTGTTCTTTGGTCGGAAACATCAAATTGTTCCGAATCGTGCGGACGTTCTTTTTCCGTATATCCGCCGACTGATGTTCTCGAAGCACCGCTAATTTGCGAAACACCTAATTTAATAACCTTTTCTCTTACCTGCTGGCTTTCTCTTGTTGAAATAATCATACCGGTGTAAGGGACGGCAATTCTGATAAGTGTGCAGATTTTAGCGAAAATATCATCACTTATACTGTTGTCAAACGCTGTTGGGTCAATATCATCTGCGTGCTTAATTCTCGGAACGCTGATTGTGTGAGGGCCTACACCGTAAACCGCCTCAAGGTGTTCTGCGTGCATAAGTAATGCCGCAAGCTCATATCTGTAAAGCTCAAGTCCGAAAAGTACACCCAAGCCCACATCGTCAATACCGCCTTGCATTGCTCTGTCCATAGCTTCGGTGTGATAAGCATAGTTATGCTTTGGACCTGTCGGATGAAGTTTTTCGTAGCTTTCTTTGTGATATGTTTCTTGAAACAGTATATAAGTGCCGATTCCGGCTTCGTGAAGCTTTTTATAGTTTTCAACCGTTGTTGCGGCAATGTTAACGTTTACACGGCGAATTGCACCGTTTTTGTGTTTAATTGAGTAAATGGTATTAATGCATTCTATAATATATTCAATTGGGTTGTTAACGGGATCTTCACCGGCTTCGATTGCAAGACGCTTGTGTCCCATATCCTGAAGTGCGATTACCTCGTTTTTAACTTCTTCCTGCGTAAGCTTTTTTCTTGCAATGTGTTTGTTTTTGTAATGATAAGGACAGTATACGCATCCGTTGACGCAATAGTTTGAAAGATAAAGCGGTGCAAACATAACAATTCTGTTGCCGTAAAAATCTTTCTTTATCTGTTCTGCAAGTGCATACATTTCGTTATTTATTTCTTCATTGTCGCAGGCAAGCAGTACCGAGGCTTCACGGTGAGACAGTCCTTTTCTTAATTTTGCTTTTTCGATTATTGATTTTACAAATGCAATATCGTCTTTTTTCTCATCCGCAAATTTTAAAGAATCGAGAACCTCTTCGTGACAAATAAATTCTTCCGCTTTGCTTGATTTTGGATTGTACATTTTTTTCTCTTCTTTCAACATATTATTTTTTAAAGTCGCCTCTTGAAGTGACTGTTTTGTAGCCGATTTTATTTAAACTTTCTTCCAATAAACGCAGGTTTTCCGAAGCTTCCGCACCTGATGAGAGTTTATTGTCGTAAAGCATATATTTTTCTCTTACACTCGGCGGGGAAAGGTTCGGCATAACAACATTTGCACCGCTGAGTATGCCTTTTTCTCTGCCGCCTTTTTCAAGTGAGCCGAGTGCCGTAGTTGCAGGCAGCAGAACATTCGGAAGCATCAGCCTTACAATGCTCAAAATTTTGCAGGTTAAGTCAACACTTCCTGCCGCTTTGTTTGAAAAAGGTGTCTCACTGTGTGGTATAAAAGGGCCGATTCCTACCATATGCGGCTGAAAATCAGCTATGAACATCAAGTCTTCGGCAATGTTTTCGAGGGTTTGAAAAGGGGAGCCGACCATAAATCCGCACCCTGTTTGAAATCCGATTTCTTTGAGATTCTGTAAACATTCCATTCTGTTGTTAAAAGACATATTGTGCGGATGAAGCTTTTTATAGTGGTGAGGGTTTGCCGTTTCGTGCCTTAAAAGATATCTGTCCGCACCTGCATCAAAAAGTTTTTTATAACTTTCTTTTGAACGTTCACCCAATGAAAGCGTAACAGCACAATTGGGAAATTCTTTTTTTATTTTTTTTACTGTTTTGCAAAGACGCTCGTCTGAATAATAAGCGTCTTCTCCACCTTGAAGCACGAACGTCCTAAAGCCCAAAGGATAACCGATTTCGCAACTTGAAATGATTTCTTCCTCATTTAGTCTGTATCGGGAACAGTTGGCGTTGCTTTTTCTTATGCCACAGTAAAAGCAATCATTTTTACATATATTGGAAATTTCAATTAATCCTCGGATATATATATCGTTTTTAAAATGCTGCTTACTTGTATATACGGCACGCTCGGTCAAATATTCAATTGTTTTTTTATCATTGCAAGCGAGCAACTCTATAAATTCCGGCTTTGAAAGTTTTCTGTTTTGTTCAAGTTTCTTGACCGTTTCCATTTTATACACCGTCTTCAAAATCATAATTTGAAAATGCAGTTTTAGCGCTTACACCTTCAATTCTGCCGATTTTTCCCGTTAATGTGTTTATGACATCGGGCGAAGCTTCAAGGGCAACGGAAATAATATGAAGATTTCTTTTTGCATAGGGAAGCCCCATTCTGCCGATTATATATTTGCCGTAATCGTGCAAAACGGCATTGAGTTTTTCAACGCTGTTAAAGTTTTCGACAATAATTGAAATTGAAGCAACACGTGTTTTCATTAATAATACCTCACAAAAAAAGCCGTACCCCGAAAGGTACGGCTACAGAATTATATTTTGCATTATACACAAAATAATTGTTTTTGCAGCTTTCACCTCAAAAAATTTCGGTGTCAGGTACATATATGGATACTAAATCATCTCGTATGATACTATAACACATTGACAAAAAATTATCAATACTTATTTTAAAATTTTTCTGAATTTTTTTCTCCATCTTCTGTTATAAAGTATCACAAGTCTGGTAAGAACGGTATCGTACATAAGAAAGAAAACACTTCCGAAGATAATAATGATAGGTGCAACAAACCATTTTGTAAGGTACGGTATTACCCATTCTATACCTTCGGTATCTATACCGAAAAAGAATAGCGAAACATAATACCCGATTAGCAAAACAGAATTAAACAGTAACAGTTTAACACAACAGCTTAACCAAACCGGCAGCTTTTCTTCAAAAACGGACTTTAAAATCGGGTAATAACCGAATATGAAAATGTACGCCGCACCCGCAGATTTATCGGGTACAATCAGAACCGAGAGTATGCTCACGCAGGCAAACACAAGTAATGCCCATTTTCTGTCGCTTTCCATTACCATTATTATAACCAATGCTCCCGTGATTGCCGGGATTGCATAGGATAAAAACGGAAAAACCGCTGTCGAAAGCATAAGTGCAACGGAAAGTCCCGTAATAATTGCACCGAGTGCGATTTTTGATGTGTTTTTCATACTACTTTCGCCTTTCAGCAACAGGGGATGAGGTCGCCGCCCATACATTCGCAGCAACAATCGGCACAAATCAAACCGCTGCAAATGTTACATACGCTGTTGGTGCTTCTGTCAAATTTTGACGCTCTTTGTCTTGCTCTGTATCCGCCCGTCGAACTGCTTGCATTAAGTGAATTAAGTGCCGCACGGTATTCGGAGTTTGCGGGATCCATTTGACAGGCAATAGTGAAATTCTTCCTTGCTTCCTCAAACCAACCTCTGCGATTGTTTACGGAACCTTTAAGAAAGTACCACTCGGCATTCCTTTGAGTAGGAGAAATGCCGTCAAGACGAATTTCGGCATCATCTATCCTGCCTTGCTGTATTTTAATTCGTATATCTTGATAATCGGAAAAATACTGATTGTTGCTTGTTTTTTCTTCGTGTGATTGATGATAAGTATTTTCCCCGCCGTTCATTGAAATTATAATGTTGTCATATGCTTCGTTAATTTCATCCATTTTTCGTGCTGCTTGCTCGGCAAGGGGGCCGCTTGCGTACTCGTCTGCCTGATATTTTCTTGCAAGGTTTTTATATGCTTCCTTAACCTGCTGTATTGTAGCGGAAGACGGTATACCGAGTACATCATAAGGATTTTTCATCAGCTTCTTTCTCCTTTCTCAAAACTTTGTAAACAGAATCATCAAGACCGTAATAAATGATGTTGTCGAGAATTGTTTTGTATCTGTGAAAATCAATCAATTCATAAGCTTTTGCAAGCTCATCTGCGGTTGTGTAAAGTATATTCAACGAAGAATTGCGTATTTTTTCAAAATCCGGATTTTTATTTTCCGTTAAAAAAGGATTGTAATTTCCGCTTTTGGAGTCTTTTTCCAAATCGTCAAGTGCATCGCAGATATAAATAAATCTGCCAAGACAATAGCCGAAACGGTAGGAAATCTCTTTTTGTGAACCGTTATACATAAAAGAAAAAATGTTGCCCAAAGCTTTAGCTGTTGAATCAGAAGCCAAATCAACAGATGATATGTTGCTTCTTTCAAAACATTCCTGAACGTTAAGTTGAGTTTTAACGGAATTTGCGACTTCGGGGTACTGCTTTGATGCTTTCTTAAAGGTATGTCGCATATAAGGCAATGATATTCCGCATAGTATTTTTTCAAAAAAATTCCCGTCTTTTAAATTATCCTTGACTTTGTAATAAGCAACAATAAGTGAAATCGCCGCACAATAATCCAAAGCGGAATCGGGGAGCTTACAACAAACACATTTTTTTGAAAAACAGAAAGAACAGTGCGATTTTTCAAATTCGCTTTCCGATTGTTGAGAAGCTAAAAGACAAACAGCAAGAAATGTAAAATCATAATTTAAAAGGAATCTTGAAAAAACTCCGTAGCTTTGACCGAGCTGTTTGCACAGCGAGCAATAAATACCTTTATACATTTCGTATTCTTTTATTTTCAGTTCCGGTTTGTGTGGTTTGATATATCCGAACATAGTTTCCCCCGAAATTGTTCTTTTATATTTTTTATTTTACAATAAATGACGTGTTATATCATTAACATATTGTAAATTTTAATAAAAATGGTGCTGTAAAAAAGCTTTTGCTTTTTTACAGCACCGAAAAAGATATTAAATTAATCTTTAAAGCCTTCAAATCCTTTGAAAATTGCTTCAGTGTAAACGTTACTTTCGTTTTTATCGTGGAGGGGATACCAAACCTGTGCAAAGAAAGGATTGATTTTTGCTTCTGTATCGTAATCCCAGTTGAATTTTTTACCTTCGCAGTCTGTCGGAAGCTCAGAGGGACACCAGTGACCGCCCTTGAGAACAAGGTTGGGTGACATCATAAATTCATGTCCTCTTGCACATTTCCACTTAATCGGAGTGTAGAAATCTACATATTCATCTTCTGTTGCCAGACATTCACCGCCACGGAATTCAGCCGCTTTTTTAAGGTCATCAAGAGTTATATCTTCAACAGCCTTGCTTTCGTCATATCCGTGGTCAAGGTAGGATTTTTCCTTTGTGGGACGTTCTGCGGCAGGATTGTAATCTTTCCAAGTACCGATTTTGTTATATTCTTCAAGTGAACCCCAATATGCGGAAATTCTATCCTGAACATTGTTTTTGAGCCACCAGTTTGTTCCGTAAATTTCTTCGTTGGAAATTTTCTTCATAAAGAGCTTAACAATATCGGGGAAGAGCTTAGCGGCAGGTGCAAGTTTAATCCAAGCGGGAGCCTGAGCTTTAAGACCGTCAAAATATTCTTTAACGGGTATGTTTGCACGGAAATGGAGATAATTGTCAAGAACATCGCTGTCAAGATACCATTGACCGTGGAAGTTTCTTGTAATAAACCAATTGCGTTCAAAAAGTTTTTCTACCTTGCCGACACCGAGTGCGTTAAGCAACAAACATTCAAATTCATAGTTTGTAATTCTGTATTCGTCACCGCTGCCGATGTTGTAGAATCTTCTCCAAAATTCTTCGGGAACGCTTTCGTCACAAATGTTTGCAAGAAGTCTGCCCGAATCTTCAACTGTTGCCCATTCGAGAACACCGTTGAGAGGAACGTGGAACATAATGGGGTCCATATTTTTGATAATAGCAGGGTAGAGTATACCGGATTGACGAAGCGAAACCCAATGTTTAAGACCTGATTCCGCAAAAATTTGTTCGGCAAGAACCTTACTTGAAGCGTAATGGTCGTATATACTGATTTTAATCGGGTCACCTGTTCTTGCCCAATGAATCGGTGCATTTCTGTCGCCTGTTTCGGCAACCGTACCGATGTAAACAACTTTAATATCATCTGCGTTGGGCTGTTCTTTAACGGCATTTACGATGTTTCTTGCGGCACTTGTGTTGGTAACAACGGTTTTTGTGGGATAGTAATCGGCACTCGGAGAAACCATACCGCCGACGTGAAGAACATAGTCTGCACCCTTTACGCATTTGAGAACATCTTCGTATCTTGTGAGGTCACCCCAAATGAGCTTAACCGAGGGATCGTTTTCGTATGATGCGAATTTTTCACGGTTTTTCTTGCTTCCTCTGTTAAGAAGCACAATATTGTACTTGTCTTTTTTCTTATAAAGCTCTTTGAAACCTGCCCATCCCATATTGCCGGATGAACCTGTTAAAAAAACTGTTTTTTTAGACATATTAATTTACCCCTTTCACATTTTTAAATTAACAGTAACATTCTAACATTTTTTTTAATTAATTGCAATAACTTTTTAATCATTTTACGAACAAACGTGTATTTACCGGTTAAATAATTAACTTTTTTAAAAAAATATCATAGTATGTATTATCAAAAATAAATTGGGATTGATTACTATGGATGAAATCATCACGTTATCGCTTCTTAAAGAGTGCGAGAGTGCGATAATTACAAAAATAAATGTTTGCGGCTCAATGAGAAGACGGCTTCAGGATTTAGGGTTGATTTGCGGAACGAGGATTAACTGCGTTTTAAAAAAGTCAAACGGAAAAATTGCGGCATACCGTATCAGAGGTGCGTTAATTGCTCTTAGAAAGTCGGATACCGATTTAATTGAAATTGAATATATTAAGGACGGTGTCGGTTAATGGGTCTTACAAAAAGCTCTACCGGAATAAAAACGGCAAGAGGTGATTTTTTTACATATAAGACCGACAATTCGGAAAAAGTTCTTGTCGGTCTTGCCGGAAATCCAAATGTGGGAAAAAGCACACTGTTTAATAATCTTACAGGAATGCATCAGCATACAGGTAATTGGCCCGGAAAAACAGTTACAAGTGCAGTCGGAATTTTAAAACATAACGAAAAAGAATATTTGTTAGCTGACCTGCCGGGGACATATTCTCTGCTTACTCATTCAAAAGAGGAGGAGGTTGCACGGGATTTTATTTGTTTTGCCAATTCAAAAATGACGGTTGTTGTTTGCGATGCGACTTGTCTTGAACGAAATCTGAATTTGTGCTTGCAAATAATCGAAATGTCAGGTAATGTTTTGATTTGCGTAAACCTTTTGGATGAGGCAAAAAGAAAAGGAATATCGATTGATTTGGAAAAAATGTCACTTTTGCTCGGTGTTCCAGTTGTGGGTATTGTTGCAAGCAATAAAAAGACATATGATGACTTTTTATTTGAGCTTGAAAATTTTGAAAGAGCGGAAGAACGGGTTTTGATTAAGTATCCATCCGTTGTTGAGGAATGTATAAAAACACTGGAAAGACCGCTTGCGAAATATGACAGCCTGCCTTTTTCTTTACGTTGGCTTGCATTGCGGCTAATTACAGACAAAACAGAAATAACACAAAAAATAAAAACTCATTTTTCTTTGAATTTGCTTGAAAATGCCGAACTTGTTTCTGCATTGGAAGAAACAGAAAAAATTATCGAACGTTACGGCTATGATGTTGAAAAAATTAACGATAAAATTGCATCTGAGTTTGTAAAAAAGGCGGAAAATATCGCAAAACAGATTATAACCGAAAACGGTTATTCAGACAGAGATAAAAAAATCGACAGACTGCTAACGGGGAAGTTTACCGGATTTCCGTTAATGATAGCTTTACTGTGCGTTGTTTTTTGGATAACCGTAAAAGGTGCGAATTATCCGTCGGAAATTTTAAGTTCTTTATTTTCTGCAGGAGAAAAATATTTGTTTGAATTTTTAAAAAGAATAATGATTCCCGAAGTTTTATGCAATGTCTTAATATACGGCGTTTACAGAGTTCTTACTTGGGTTGTTTCCGTAATGCTGCCGCCTATGTCAATATTTTTCCCTTTGTTTACTTTGCTGGAAGATTTGGGATATTTGCCGAGAGTTGCATTTAATTTGGATTACAGTTTTCAAAAAAGTAATTCCTGCGGAAAGCAGGCACTTACAACCTGTATGGGATTCGGCTGCAATGCGGCAGGTGTTACGGGATGCAGAATTATAGATTCCGATAGAGAACGACTTACGGCAATTCTAACCAATTGTTTTGTTCCGTGTAACGGACGTTTCCCGATGTTAATTACAGTTATCACGGCTTTTTTCGTTTCATCAAGCTTTCTGCCGGAATTAATGCCGTCTGTGATATTAACTTTGTTAATATGCTTTTCGGTGATAATGACGCTTTTTGTTTCAAAGCTGCTTTCAAAATCGTGTTTAAAAGGTGTTTCTTCGTCTTTTTCGCTTGAATTGCCGCCGTTCAGAAAACCGCAAATCGGTAAAATCATTATAAGGTCGGTGCTTGACAGGACTTTGTTTGTGCTTGGCAGGGCGGTAGCTGTTGCCGCACCGGCAGGGCTTATAATTTGGCTGATGGCAAATATTAAAATCGGAAATCAATCGGTCTTAAATTTTTGCACAGAGTTCTTTGACCCTTTTGCACGTTTGTTCGGCCTTGACGGCGTGATTTTGCTCGGATTTATCCTCGGCTTTCCTGCAAATGAAATCGTAATACCTCTTACAGTTATGGGTTACACGTCCGCGGCGAATATTGAACAGATATCAGATATTCCGACTTTAAAGAGTGTTTTTCTTTCAAACGGATGGACGGAGGTAACGGCAATTTGCTTTATAGTTTTTACTTTGATGCATTGGCCGTGTTCAACAACTTGTATAACGATGTACAAGGAAACAAAAAGCTTAAAATGGACACTTATAGGTTTTGCGTTACCGACATTTTGCGGCTTGATAATTTGCTTTATGATAAATTCACTGTACAGAATTTTTATGTGTATGTAAATCGAAAAAACCGAGCAAAAACAAGCTTCAAACTTGCTTTGCTCGGTCTTGATTTTTTTTAAATCAGTTATTCAAGTTGTAAAGTAAAAATCTTTCCTTTACATCGCTTCCGCAATTGTTAAAGAAACATATTCTATATTTATATTTAAGTTCATTGCCCTTGGAAATTTTCACGTCACCCTTGAAAAACAAATTGTTTGCGGCAAACAAACCGTAGTTTCTGATGTGCCAGCAGGTGGGGTATCTTTCATTTTTTTCGTCATCGAAAACGGCAATTGCACAATCGTCTCCGTCAAGCTTGCCCCCGTAGATGCACCATTGTGCGCTTTTGCTCCAACATTCTTTTTCGCCTTCTGCTCCATATGAGTTTTTCATATATCCGCCGTGCTGAACGTTGATTTCTTCATTAACTCTTATGCCGAGCGGCCCCGCTTCTTTGGTAGCACCGAAAACCACATCGCTGTATGTAGCCTTAAATGTAACTTCAAGGTCAACGTATCTGCAATCTTCACTTTGATTGTATACAGTGATTTTTCTGTTTTCATCCATTAATTTGTTGCCGTCTTTGTCAAGCCAAATGTTGTCGGCTTCAAAACAGGCAAATGCAGAACCGTTTACAATGTTGTAAGGCTTGCCTTTTTCAAGATAACCGCTTGTTTCGGGTTCGTTCCAAAGGTCAACACCGTTTACGTCACCAACACCTATGAATACGGAACGCTGGTGAGGGTGTTCCGGGTTGTGTAAATCGGGACGTGTGAATGTGTTGCCGTTTTTTGTGTATACAGGGCCGAAGAAAGGCTTCTTCAATTCTGAAAGATACTGATATGATGAGAAAAGCTTGCCGTTGAACATAATATCAAGTTTTTCGTTCTCTTCAATAAGAGAAATGCTGTCAAATTGTTTTTTGTCTGAAAGTTCAAGTTCTATTTCTTCACCGGCATCGGCACTTAAAACAACAACTACACCTTCGCCGCTTTTTTGAGCAGGGTATATATTCCCGTCCTTGTCAACGGCACAGGTTATGTTTTCTTCGATACTTTCATCACATTTTATGTAAAGTGGTTCGTCTTTACAACTTCTTATTGGGTTTACTGTGATTTTCATTGTTCAAAAACCTTTCTTAAATATTTTAAAGCATCTTTGATTTCATTTTCAAAATCGTCAAAAGAGCTTTCAATTGTAACAGCTTTGTCGTATCCGGCTGACATAAGAGCCTCGGCAAATTTGCGTATATACTCATTTTCTTCGTTTGTCGGACAAGCACGGATTAACGGATTGTTTATATGTGTGTGGCAAATTTCCGTAACTGTTTCTCCGATAACCGAAAAATCTTCGTTTTCGATATACATATGGAAAATATCGGCAAGTATTTTTACATTACTCAAATTGAGCTTTTTCGCAAGGTTATAAGCTTCTTTTACAGTGGGAAGGAAATTACTTTCGTTATGATTAAGCGGTTCAAGTGCGAGTATAATATTATGTTCTTTTGCGATATCGTTGCATCTTGATATAAAGCTTTCAAGCTTTACAATACCGTCATCATAATTCATCGTATCGGGTATTCTTCTTGCACCGCCGCTGCCGAAAACTATAATTTCGGCAGAAAGCTGTTTCATTCTGTAAAATGCTTTTTTGATATATTCCCACATTTCGGGAGTGTCTTCAACAATTTTAAATTCAGCGGGAACAAAGCAGTTGAAAATCTTAATTTTGATTTTCTTATCTGTGATTTTTTTAAAATCTTCATCTGAAATGCTCATCAAAAGACCTAAACTGCATTCCGCAAAATCAAAGCCGCTGTCAACAATTACTTTTGAACCCCATAACAACACATCATACGGGGAAAATTCTTCTTTGTCGGGTGCTTCCGGCATAAACGATGCACCGGGTATGCAGCAACCAAATTTAATCGGCATTGTTATTCCTCATTTCTGTTTGAATTTTTTATTTGATAGCTGAGTGTCAAAAGACTGTCGGATAAGTGAACGTTTTCTGAAATCGTATCGGGATAAACCGAAAGAATATCGTAATGAGAATAGTTCCAAAAGCCTCTTATTCCGCAATCGTAAAGACGTTTAACTATTTCTGCTGCAGGAGTTGTCGGCACGCAAATAATCGCAACTGTCGGCTTTTCTTTTAAACAAAATTCTTCCAAAGAATTAATCGAATGAATTTCAGTATCTTTTATTTTGCCCCCGATAAGCTTTGGATTTTCGTCAAAAGCACCGACAAGCTTAAATCCGCGTTTTTCAAATTCCATATGACTTGCAATTGCGTGACCTAAGTTTCCCGCACCTACAAGAATGACTTTTAATGCGGTATTAACACCGAGGATAGCACCTATTTCTTCATAAAGCTGTTCGACGTTATAACCGTATCCCTGCTGACCGAATCCGCCGAAGCAGTTTAAATCCTGACGGATTTGTGATGCGGTAAATCCCATCATTTTGGAAAGCTCATGGGAGGATATTCTTATTATACCTTCATCTTTGAGTTTGCCGAGAAATCTGTAATATCTCGGCATTCTCTTAATGACGGACATAGAAATGTTATCGCTTTTGGGCATAGTTAACACCTCATCGAATTTATTTTGCGTTTTTTACGGTTTCCATAACGTAATTGCCGAATTCTTCGCAAGTGCAACCGTCTTCACGTCCTGTAATTTTAAGTTTTGCATCTTCATACATACAATAATCAAGAGCTTTTTCGAGTGCATCCGCTTTGTCTTGCTTTCCGATATGTGAAAGCAGCATAACCGAAGCACGAAGCATTGAGCAGGGGTCTGCGTATTTACCTCTGCCTTCCCTAATCATTCTCGGAGCCGAGCCGTGAATAGCTTCAAACATTGCATATTTCTTACCGATATTCGCACTTCCGGCAGTTCCTACGCCGCCCTGAAATTCGGCAGCTTCATCTGTGATAATATCGCCGTACAGGTTGGGAAGAACGAAAACTTTAAAGTCTGTTCTTCTTTTGGGGTCGATGAGCTTTGCTGTTGTGATGTCGATATACCACTCGTCGGTAGTGATTTCGGGATAATCTTTTCCGATATTCTTACAAATATTGAGGAATTTTCCGTCAGTAGTTTTGATGATGTTTGCTTTTGTGATAATAGAAACTCTGTCTTTTTTGTTTCTGCGTGCATAATCATATGCAAGTTTTGCGATTCTTTCACAGCCCTCGGTTGTGGTAACAACAAAGTCCATAGCCAAATCATCTGTCACATTAACACCTTTTGAGCCGACCGCATAAGCACCTTCTGTGTTTTCTCTGAAGAAAGTCCAATCTATGCCCTCGGAAGGAACTTTAACGGGACGGAGATTTGCGAAAAGGTCAAGAGCTTTACGCATAGCGACGTTTGCACTTTCGATATTCGGCCACGGATCGCCCGCTTGAGGAGTTGTTGTGGGGCCTTTGAGGATAACGTGGCAGCTTTTAAGTTCTTCGAGAACATCGTCCGGAATTGCCTTGTTTGCCGCAACACGGTTTTCGATTGTAAGACCGTCGATAACCTTAAATTCAACCTTACCCGCTTTGACTTCATCCGCGAGCATAAATTCAAGCACTCTTGCACTTTCTTTTGTTATAATAGGACCTATTCCGTCACCGCCGCAAACGCCGATGACGATTTTATCAAGCTTTTCATAATCGACAAAATCACCCTGTTTTTTGATTTCATCGGAACGGTTCGATTGCTCTCTGATAAGAGCTTCAAATTTTTCGGTAGCTGCTTTGATTTGCTGTTCAGTCATTGTAAAAATCCTTTCAAAATTAAACTTTATCTCTTGTGTAATTGAGAAGTCCGCCTGCTAAAATCATATCGGTTTGACGTTCGGAAAATTCATAGGAAAGCTGATATGATTCGTTTTTGCTGATGTTTTTGAGTGAAATGCCGAGCTTATTTTTAATCGAATCTCTGATGTTTTCAATTGCAAGCTCATCGCCTTGTTCGATTTTGTCATAATCTTCGGGGTTTGCGAAGGTAAAGGGAACAATACCTGCATTGATGAGATTTGCCTGATGTATTCTTGCAAAAGATTTTGCAACAACGCTCTTAATACCGAGGTAGAGGGGAACCAATGCTGCGTGTTCTCTTGAAGAACCCTGTCCGTAGTTCGCACCGCCGATTATTATACCTTTTCCTTCTTTTTTGCAGTTTTCCGCAAAATGTTCATCACACTGTTTGAAACAGAAGTTTGAAAGGAACGGGATGTTCGAACGGTAAGGAAGTATCTTGGCTCCGGCAGGCATGATGTGGTCTGTTGTGATATTGTCACCGACCTTCAAAATAGCCTTTGCTTCTATTTTTTCACCGAGTGCTTCGCCTACGGGGAAGGGTTTGATGTTGGGACCGTATTTAACCTCAACTTCTTCTGCTTCTTTTTCATCTGCGGGAAGAAGTACCATACTGTCGTTAATATCGAATTTTTCGGGCATTTCGATTTTGGGAGCTTCTCCGAGAGTTCTGGGGTCTGTAAGAACGCCTGTTATTGCACTTGCGGCGGCAACCTCAGGACTTACAAGGTAAATTCCGGCATCGGCAGTTCCGCTTCTGCCCTCAAAGTTTCTGTTAAATGTACGCAATGAAACACCTTTTGAGTTCGGTGACTGACCCATACCGATACACGGGCCGCAGGCACTTTCGAGTATTCTTGCACCGGCAGCGAGCATATCAGCAAGAGCTCCGTTTGTTGCAAGCATATGAAGAACCTGCATTGAACCGGGAGCAATGGCAAGGCTGACGTCGGGAGAAACTTTTTTGCCTTTCAATATGGCGGCAACTTTCATCATATCAACATAGGATGAGTTTGTGCAAGAGCCAATGCAAACCTGATCGACTTTTATTGCACCGATTTCTTCAACGGTTTTAACTCTGTCGGGCATATGAGGACAAGCAGCCATCGGCTTGAGTGAGGACAAATCTATTGTAATTTCTTCATCGTAAACAGCATCCTCATCTGGCGAAAGTTCAACATAATCGTTTTCTCTGCCTTGAGCCTTGAGGAACTGTCTTGTTATTTCATCCGAGGGGAAAACAGATGTTGTAGCGCCGAGTTCTGCACCCATATTTGTAATTGTCGCTCTTTCGGGAACGGTGAGAGTTTTTACACCTTCGCCGCAATATTCGATAATTTTTCCGACACCGCCTTTAACGGACATTATTCTCAACACTTCAAGGATAATATCTTTTGCGGCAACCCAGGGAGAAAGCTTACCTTTAAGCTCGACTTTTACGGTTTTCGGTATTGTAATGTAGTATGCACCGCCGCCCATAGCTACGGCAACGTCAAGTCCGCCGGCACCTATTGCAAGCATACCGATACCGCCGCCTGTCGGTGTATGGCTGTCAGAACCGATAAGCGTTTTTCCGGGAATACCGAATCTTTCAAGGTGTACTTGATGACATATACCGTTACCGGGACGTGAGTATCTTACACCTCTTTTTTTTGCGCAAGACTGAATAAAGCGGTGGTCATCCGCATTTTCAAAGCCTGTTTGTAATGTATTATGGTCAACATACGCAACGGAAAGCTCGGTTTTAACTCTCTTTACGCCCATTGCCTCAAATTCGAGGTATGCCATTGTTCCGGTGGCATCCTGTGTCAAAGTCTGATCGATTCGTATACCGGCTTCCGTGCCTTTGATAAGCTCGCCGTCAACGATATGGTTTTTGATTATTTTTTCGCTGATCGTGTAACCCATAATCATTCCTCCGTGTTTTAAGTTGTTTATGTTTTTAACAATCTCTATTTTATTACTTTGTCAGTTTTTTGTCAATAGCGTGGGAAATATAAATATATATACTTTATTAACAAACTGTGTAAATATTAAAAATTATTAAAAAAAGAAGTTTTTTATGTTGCCAAATCAAGAGTATGTGTGCTATAATTCAATATTATAAAGAAAAGTATGTTTAAATGCAGGGAAGGAGGGTTTATATGAGCAAAAAGCAGAGGTTTCCGCTTTTGATAATTGTTTTTGTTTTGATTTTTACCTTCGGCGGCTGCAAGTTTTCCGTTGAATCTGCCGATAAGCTGCTCAGACCTCCCAAATCGGGTGCGGAAATAGAAGCGGTAATTGAAAAATTTGCCGGCGACAGCATTGTTTTCAAAGCCCCCGCCAACTCATCCTCCGAACATTCATCCGCACTGACGCTTGTTGACCTTGATTCCGACGGTACAGAGGAAGCGGTTGCTTTTTATACAACATCTTCAAATGATACGAACGTCCATATGAATGTGTTAAAGCTTATCAATGACGAGTGGGTTTCAATCGGTGACTGTTCGGGATACGGAAGTAATGTTGAAACGGTTTCGTTTAAAAATCTCTCAAAGAATACTTCACAGTCTGATATTGTAGTAACATGGAGTTATATTGACAGCAACGTTCTTACCGTCCACAAGCTGTCGGGCGAGGGCAGACGAACCCAGCTCAGAAAGGTTTGCGATGAGTCTTACGCATCAATGGGTTACGTTGATGTTGACGGCGATGGATTTTATGAGCTGTTTTTTATCAGTGACGATTTTTCCGACAAAGAAAAAGTGCCTTTTGCAAAGGTTATAAAAATAGACAAATACGATGTTTTGAATATCGGAATGATATCTCTCTCAAGGGATATTATCGGCTTTACTAATTCCCATTGTCAGGAAATCAACAATAAAAATATACCGATGATAGCGGTTTATGATTACATTAATTCCGACGGTATGTACGCAACGGATGTTGTATACTGGGATAACAAAAGTTATTCATTGAATATTATGCAGGTTGATAAGGCTACGAATTCCGCTTTTTCGACTTCAAGAGATGTTGATGTTTTAAGTTCGGATATCAATGCCGATACCCTTATAGAAATTCCGGTTCAAGAACCCGTTATCGGTTCTTATGTAAACGAAAAAACATACAATTCCGCATTGAGTTATACTAAGTGGTGTGAACTTTTACCGGATGATGACGGTATAAAATTAAAATCCTGCGGCAATTACAGATTCTATTTCACGGATAAGGATTACTTTGATGTAAATGAATCGTGGATATCGGAAATTACGGTTGTGAAAAACACCGAAAAGGATATATGGAATGTTACAACGTATAATTCCGAAGATTTTTCCGAAAATCAGGTTCTTCTTACCGTCAGAATGGTCTCACAGGATAACTTCGATAAGTATATTTCCGACGGTTACAAGCAACTGTCGTCATATACCAAAGACAGCAAGGTTATTATGTATAAAATTACAAAACAGGGAAAGAGTTTCGGAATAAAAGAGAGCAATCTCGTAAATGTGAAATTGTAAAAGGAGAAATAGGAATGAAAAGGGTATTGGTAGCCGAGGATGAGGCCTCGATAAGAGAATTTATTGTTATTAATTTGCAGCGTTCGGGATATGAAGTAAGTCAGGCTGATAACGGCAGAGCCGCACTTGAAGCTTATCAGGCTGCTGACGGTGATTTTGATGTTGTTCTTCTTGATATAATGATGCCGGAAATGGACGGCTTGGAAGTTTGTAAAAGGTTGAGAAGCCAAAGTCAAACCGTCGGTATAATTATGCTTACGGCTAAAACTCAGGAAATAGACAGAGTTACAGGTCTGCTTGTCGGTGCGGATGATTATGTCACAAAACCTTTTTCTCCTTCCGAACTGATGGCGAGAGTTGATGCAATTTACAGACGTGTTGAGATGAACAAAAGCAGAACCGAACCGCAAAAGAGTATTGTGGAACTTGGTGAGTTTGTGCTTAATTTAAGAGATCATACACTCAAAAAGAACGGTGTTCCCATTGAATTGACACAGGTTGAATTTCAAATTATCGAGTATTTTTTCACAAATGACGGTGCGGCACTCAGCAGAACAGATATTTTAAACCGTGTTTGGGGTAAAAAGTATTTCGGTGAAGAAAAAGTTGTTGATGTCAATATACGAAGATTGAGAATGAAAGTAGAAGATGAGCCGTCAAATCCCAAACATCTTGTAACGGTTTGGGGACTCGGTTATAAGTGGGTTGTTTAAATTTTTGATTACTTTAAAAGTCGGGTGATATGATTGAAACTGAAAAATCTTCTGAATAAATATAAAATCAGAGGAATAACAGCAAACTGGCTTAAAAATTTTGTTCTGATTTCCGTTATAATCGTTTCGGTCGTGTCTTTTGTCGCCGCAGTAATTTTCAGATGGTATTATTACAATTCGGCATCGGTAGTTCTCAAATCTTTGGATACGAATTTGGTACAAAATTATTTTAATTCATACTTAAACACAACGGAAGAACAGTTTAAAAACGGCGCAGTAAAATTTGTCGATGAGTTTTCGGAAAAAGACAAAATGGAAGTTTGGATTATAAACGAAAACGGCAAACCGATTGTTTCTTCAAGCGGTTTTGAAATTTCGGATAATCCCGTTATGCCCGATTATGCGGAGGTTTTTTCCTCACAGAGTGATGTAGGACAGTGGAAAGGAAAAAACGAATACGGTGAGAAGGTGATGGCACTTACCGTGCCGCTCGGAAATTTGCAAAACGGTGTTTATACTTCACAAGCGGCGGTCAGATATATTGTTTCGTTGGAAGAAATCGACAGTCAGATTGCGGGAATTTATTTTTACATTTTCATTGCCGCAGTGGTTATAATTATACTCATTTGCGTTTCGGGCAAATATTTTATCTGCTCGATTGTAAACCCGTTTGAAGAATTGAGCAAAACCGTAAATAAAATTGCGGCGGGCGATTATACCGCAAGAGTTAAATATGATGAAGGTAATGATGAGATTCGCAACCTATGCAATAATATTAACTTAATGCTCGAAGAAATCAGCAGTATGGACAGGTTGAAAAATGATTTTATTTCAACCGTTTCACATGAAATAAGAACACCTCTCACGGCAGTCAAAGGTTGGGGCGAAACGCTTTTGCAAATCGGCGATAAAGATCCCGTAATGCTTCAAAAGGGACTCGAAGTTATTATTAACGAGTCAGGCAGGCTTTCGGAGCTTGTCGAAGAACTTCTTGATTTTTCAAGGATGCAAAACGGTGCATTGAAAATGAAAAAAGAAAAAATCGATGTGCTTGCAGAGCTTGATGAAACCGTGTTTGTGTTTCGTGACAGGTCTGTGCGTGAAGGCATTGATTTTGTTTACACAGCCCCCGAAGAACCTGCACCGATGTTCGGTGACCCCAACAGAATCAAACAAGTCTTTACAAACATTCTCGACAATGCTTTGAAATATACCGATCAAGGCGGTAAAGTTACAGTAAATGCCGTAATTACACCCGACGGATATTTAAACATTTATTTTGTTGACACAGGTTGTGGGATATCCGATGAGGATTTGCCGAGGGTAAAAGAAAAGTTTTATAAAACAAGCATCAATTACAGAGGTTCCGGCATAGGTCTTGCCGTTGCCGATGAAATTGTAAAGCTTCACAACGGTGAAATTAAAATATCAAGTGTTCTCGGAGAAGGTACGACCGTTAAAATTCTGTTACCTCTTGAGAAAACACAGCAGGCATTAAATTCAACTGAAAAGGAGTAAAGCAATGGCTAAAGTAAATAGAATTTCGGTCGGCGGTCAGGCACTTATCGAAGGTATTTTGATGAAAGGGCCGAAATGTACCGCAATGGCATTAAGATTGCCTGACGGCTCAATTGAAGTAGAAGAAAAGAAAATGACATCTTTGAGGGAAAAATACAAATTTTTTGCCCTTCCTCTCGTCAGAGGTGTGGTTTCGTTCGTTGAAAGTATGGTTTCCGGCTACAAATGTCTTATGGAATCGGCTGAAAAAGTAAGTTTTGACGAGATTAAAAATGACGATGATATAGAAAATATGTCGAAAGTAGACCGTTGGATTACCGAACATTTCGGGGAGACTATGATGAATGTAATTTCCGTTATTTCAATGGTTCTCGGAATAGGTCTTGCTTTTGTACTTTTCTTTTATCTGCCGACTTTGGCGGCGAATTTTCTCAATGAAGTGACAAAAGATGCACTTACCAATTTCAGGGCGGTTATTGAGGGAATTGTAAGAATAATAATTTTTGTCCTTTATATGCTTTTGGTATCGCAAATGAAAGATATCAAAAGAATGTTTATGTACCACGGTGCGGAACATAAATCCATTTTTTGCTTTGAAGCGGAAAAAGAGCTAACCGTTGAAAATGTGAGGGAAATGAGCAGATTCCATCCGAGATGCGGAACAAGCTTTATGTTTGTTATGATTCTTATCAGTATTCTTCTTTCTTCCGTAATTTCAATTGCATTTCCGACTTTGAGAAATATAACAGTGCTTTGGATGCTTGTGAAGATTCTTTTGCTGCCGATAGTAATGGGACTCGGCTTTGAATTTATCAGATACGCAGGATGCCATGATAATCTTTTTGTAAAAATAGTTTCAGCCCCAGGACTTTGGATGCAAAGAATTACAACAAATGAACCTACAGATGATATTATTGAAGTAGGTATCGCTTCATTAAAAGCCGCATTGTACGGCATTGACAAAGTGAAAACCGAAGAAGAAGCGGATTTCTCGGATGATGACGACAGTGAAGCAATCGGTGTTGTTTCCACTGAAGAAAGTGCGGAGGAAACGGAAAAGTCCGAAACAGCCTCCGAAGAAAGCTCTGAAGAAGAGGACACGTATAAGGAAGCCGAAAGCATTGTTGATGACATTTTAGCCGAAATACTTTCCGAAAAGGCTGACGGGGATAAATGAACGTTTTTGAAGTATTTAAGCGCGGGAGTAAACGTCTTGAGGAAAACGGGGTTGAAAATTTTGATTTCGATTCACGTTGCTTACTCGAATTTGCTTTCGGATTTGACGAAAACGGTTATTTTCTAAACCGTCTTAACATTGCCGATGAAGAAAAGACCGAGAAGTTTTTCAGACTGATTGACCGAAGAATCGGCGGCGAGCCGTTGCAATACATTGTCGGAAAATGGGGATTTATGGACGGAGAATTTTATGTAGGTGACGGTGTTCTTATTCCACGGCAGGATACCGAACTGCTTGCGGAAACCGTAATTAGTTACATCCGCACACACAAGGATGTTAAAACTGTTTACGATTTGTGTTCAGGTAGCGGTTGTGTCGGCATTTCGATTGCTATGGCTTTTCCCGAAATCAATGTCTGTTGTGTTGAACTTTCGGACAAAGCGTTTTCATTTCTTGAAAAAAATATTAAACTCAATAAAGTAGCTAACGTAAAGGCGGTAAAAGGCGATATAAATAACGGTATAGATTTTTTTGATTTTGATGATGTTGATGTTATCGTATCGAATCCGCCGTATATAGAAACGAATGAAATTCCGCTGCTGAGTGCAGAGGTGCGTTTAGAACCGCATATGGCACTTGACGGAGGAAATGACGGACTTGATTTTTACAGAGTAATTGCCGAAAAATGGGTTTCACGTTTGAAAGGCAATGCTTTTGCGGCATTTGAATGTGGTGAAAATCAAGCAGAGAAGCTTTCAAAGCTGATTTCGGAATTATCTTCCGAAATCAAAATATATAAGGACTTAAACGGAATCGAAAGGGTGGTTTCGTTAATTAAGGATTGAGGTGATTTTTTTGCTCAGAGCTTTATTTTCAAACAGCGAACCGATAGTTATTATAATGCAGTTGCTTTCCACTGCATTCGTTGTTTTTTGCACTTTACCTGTTCATGAGTACGCACACGCTTTAATTGCAACAAAGCTCGGTGATCAGACTGCAAGGTTAAGCGGAAGACTGACGCTGTCGCCTTTTGCACATATTGATTTGTTGGGAGCGATTATGATTTTTGTTTGCGGTGTGGGTTATGCAAAGCCGGTTCCGGTAAATATGTATAATCTTAAAACCAAAAATAAAAAAGCAGGTATGGCTTTGGTTGCATTGGCAGGCCCGATTTCAAACATCATAATGGCTGCAATATTTATATTGCTCAACAACATCTGCTCACTTATTTATGCACATTCGGGTATGCCGGAGTTGCTTGCGACAATAATTGCTTATTTCTTTTATTATGCGGCATCAATTAATATTTCTCTTGCGGTGTTTAACCTTATTCCGATTCCGCCGCTTGACGGTTCAAGAATTCTGTTCAGCTTGATTCCCGATAAATATTACTATTCGATTATGAAATATGAACGCCAAATTATGATTGTGATGATAATATTGTTGATTACCGGTGCTTTTTCAACACCGATTTCATATTTGTCGAGTTGGCTGTACAGAGGTTTGAACAGCTTAATTTCACTTCCTTTTAAATTAATAGGATAAGGTTGATTTTTTTGGAAAAGATTTCATATAAGCTTGAAGATTTTGAAGGCCCGCTTGACCTTCTGCTTCATCTTATCAATAAGCATAAATTAAATATTAACGATATTCCGATTTTGACTCTTGTGGAACAGTACCTTGATTATGTTCGACTTATGCAAGAGGATGATATGGATGTGGCAAGTGAGTTTCTCGAAATGGCGGCACGCTTGGTTTACATTAAATCTGTTTCTCTTTTACCCGTTCACGAAGAAGCCGAGCAACTGAAAATGGAACTTGTGGGTGAGCTTCTTGAATATAAAGAGTGTCAGGCAATTGCCAAAGAATTGTCCGAACATGCCGATGGTTTTGAACTGTATTCAAGACCGCAGCAGGAGTTTGAGCCTGACAAAACTTACCGCCGAGTGCATCCTGTTTCGGATATTCTCAATGCATACATTTCGGCTGTCGGTAAGGGAAAAAGAAAGCTGCCGCCGCCGGTTGAAGCTTTCACAAAGATTGTTGCACATAAAATTGTATCTGTCAGTTCGCGAATCAACGCTGTTATGAACAGACTGCTTACTAAAAAGAGAGATAAGTTTATTTCTTTTTTTGAAAATGCGGAATCGAAGTCGGAACTTGTGGCAACTTTTCTCGCAATTCTTGAACTTGCGAAGACAAAAAGAGTAAAATTAATCGGTGAAGCTGAAAATACTGTTATAGAGTTGAAAGAAAAGGATGAGGCGGATGAATGTTAAAGAGATGCAGGCGGCTGCGGAGGCTATGCTTTTTGCCTGCGGAGAACCGTTGGAAATTGACAGAATTGCCGAAATACTTGAAATAGATTCGGAAAACGCTGAAAGTCTTGTGCTTAATATTGCCGCAAAGTATGATGACAGCGACAGCGGAATTAAGATTGTAAAAATGGATAAAAAATATCAAATATGTACAAGAAACGAGTTCGCACAACAGGTACGGGAAATTCTCGACTTGAAGAAGAATGCACCGCTTTCACAGGCGGCTTTTGAGGTGCTTGCGGTGGTTGCATATAACCAGCCTATAACGAAGGCTTACATTGAACAGGTAAGAGGTGTTGACTGTTCGGGGGTTATTTCAACATTGTGCCAAAAAGGTTTGATTGAGGAAGTCGGACGTCTTGAATTGCCCGGAAGACCGTTGATTTACGGCACAACCGCTGAGTTTCTAAAGTGCTTTTGTATAAGTTCGCTTGACGATTTGCCCGATATTCCTCAGCTCAATGAAAAATCGGTTGAGGAACAGGAAGCCGAAATCGAACTTGAAAAAATCGAAGGTCAGATAAAGGACGAAAATTCAGCAGAATGATTTAATTCAAAGGAGATGAGAAAATGCTGTTTTTATATATTCTGTTGTCGGTAATACTTTTTATAACAGTACTTTTTCTCATTCCTGTGAGGGTTACGGCAGATTATGATAATTCTTTTGAGCTATATGTAAGTTATCTTTTTTTGAAAATCAGACTCTTTCCGAGTAAAGAAAAAAAGGATAAGAAGTCTAAGCATAATAATGAGAAAAAAGAGGATACCGAACAGGCACAAAAGAAAAAGAAAAGAGATAAAAAAGATAATATATTTTTAAAGTTTTACAAAAATCAGGGCTTTGAAGCTACTATTCAGCTCATTGCGGACACGATGAACTACATAAACGGTTTATTCGGAGGCATATTTAAGCATTTTGTTTTCAGAAAACTTTTTTTAAGTATGCGTGTTTCCGGTTCGGATGCGGCTGAAACCGCAATAAAGTACGGGAAAATTTCATCAGCGGTTTTTCCCGCTATGGGATATATTTGTTCCAAGGCAAAAGTTAAAAAATACGATATTGATATTTCACCTGATTTTTTAGCTTCAAAAGACGTTGCGGAGTTTTATTTTCAGTTCGGAATATGCCCGATTTTTATAACAAATTCAATTATTGTTTTTGGATTTAAAATGTTTAAGAACGTTTTGCTTAAACTATTTAAAGTTCAAAATGATGATAACAAAGAACATAAATTATTTGAAAAGCAAGTAAAAAAAGCAATAAAAAAGGAGAAATAAGATTATGAAAGAACAATCAGCATCAGGAATCCTCGGCACTACAATCGATAAAATCAAGAATCTTGTCGATACAAGTACGATTATCGGTGAGCCGATGAAAATTTCGGAAAAAGTTACAGTAATCCCGATTTCAAAGGTTACATACGGCTTTGCATCGGGCGGTTCGGATTTTCCGTCCAAAAACAACAGTGAGCTTTTCGGCGGTGCAGGCGGTGCCGGTATTACGGTAACGCCGGTTGCTTTCTTAATTGTAAATGATGATATTGTTTCGATTAAAAGTATAAGTGCCGCAGATAACTCTGTTGAAAAAGTTGTATCTATGGTTCCCGAAGTTGTAAATACGGTTTCAGGTCTTGTAAACAAGTATGTAAAGAAAGAGGATGCTGACGACAAAACCGAAAATGAATAATTAATCACGCTGATGCCGCATAGAATTTTATATATTGATAATGTGTGCGGCGGTGATTTGATTGTTTAAAAAATGTTTTTTGACTTTTTTGTGTGTGACTTTGGCTGTTCCCGTATTCGGTTTGTGTGCCGACAGTGTTTCGCTTGGAATTTCCGCTTCGTCCGCTATTGTGATGGCGGTACAGACAGGTGAAGTTATTTATGAACACAACGCACGGGAAAAACGCTCTATGGCAAGCACAACAAAAATTATGACTGCTCTTTTGACACTTGAAAAGGCCGATTTAAAAAAACAGATAACCGTAACCGAAAAAGAAGTGAAAGTGGAAGGTACGTCAATGGGACTTTTACCCGATGATAAAGTGACTTTTGAGGGCTTGGTTTACGGTATGCTTTTGCAATCGGGTAACGATGCGGCTAATGTTGCCGCTGTAAAACTCGGTGGCTCTGTCGAAAATTTTATCGATATGATGAATAAACGTGCTTCCGAGATCGGAATGTACGATACTAACTTTGTAACGCCGTCCGGTCTTGATGATGATGAGCATTATTCAACGGCGTACGATATGGCATTACTTGGATGTGAAGCCATAAAAAATGCGGACTTTCGCTACATTTGCTCACAGAAAAAAGCAGTTGTATGTTACGGAAATCCGCCGTATAAAAGAACGCTTACAAATCATAACAAAATGCTGAGTACCTATGACGGTTGCATAGGGCTAAAAACAGGTTTTACCAAAAAAAGCGGAAGATGTCTTTTGACTGCGGCAGAACGTAACGGAGTAATGCTGGTTGCCGTTACTTTGAATGCGCCTAACGATTGGAATGACCACAAAATTTTACTCGATTACGGTTTTTCAAAGGTTAAAAACCGTGAGCTTTACAGCGATACGTCTTCATTAAAAGTTTCGGTTGTCGGCGGTAAAAAATCTTCTGTCGGTGTTGTTGCGGAGAGTAAAAAAAATTACAATATGAGTGAAAATTCTCAAGGCATAACGGCCGATGTTTTGCTCGATTGTTTTGTATACGCTCCGGTAAAAAAAGGTGACACGGTAGGAAAGATTGTTTATTATGAAAATTCAAAGCAAATTGCCGAAGTACCGATTGTCGCAAAAAGTGATGTAGGATTGAAAAGGTCGGCACAGAAAGTCGGATTTTGGCAAAAAATAATCGGTTTTATAAAAAGTATTTTTATTATCGGAGGAAAATAATGGCAGATAGTTTTATAAGACTTCAAAAATTTCTTTCGGAGTGCGGTGTTGCTTCAAGAAGAAAATCGGAAGAACTTATTTCTCAAGGCAGAGTTAAGGTCAACGGAAGAGTTGCCCAAATAGGCGATAAAATCAACTCCAAAAAAGACGTTGTTACTGTCAACGGTAAAAAAATCGTCGGAAGCAAAGACAAATATTATATTATGCTCCATAAACCGAGAGGTTTCATAACAACACTTAGCGATGAAATGGGCAGAAAATGCGTTGCGGAGCTTGTTAAGGAAATTCCCGAAAGAATTTACCCCGTCGGACGTCTTGACAGGGATTCCGAAGGACTTTTACTTATGACAAATGACGGCGATTTTGCAAACGCCATGATGCATCCGAAACATCATGTTCCGAAAACCTACCGTGTAACGGTAAGGGAAAATGTCAGCGAAGATATGGTACAAAGCCTTTCTTCCGGTATTGTAATTGAGGGCAGAAAAACAGCCCCCGCCGATGTTCGCATAATCTTAAAAGAAGAAAGCAGAACGGTGCTTGAAATTGTGTTGTATGAGGGAAGAAACCGTGAAATCAGAAAAATGTGTGAAAGCTTAAATTTGACTGTCATCAGGCTTAAAAGAACACAGTACGGTTCAATAAAGCTCGGTATGCTGGCACAGGGAAAATACCGGAATCTGACACCGGAGGAAGTACATAAACTGATGTCTTCAAGCGGTGCAATTACGAAAAAGAAGTGGTAAATATATGTACATTTTTAAACCAATTACAGATAAAGCTCAGCTTTGCAAACTGTTTTCGGAAGAAGTCAGCGGCGGATATCTCGGCTTTGAGGGTGAAGATGTCATAGGTAAATGCAGTTTTGTCATTGACGGATATTCGGTCAAAGTCAAGACGGTTGATTTTGATAAGGACAAGCCTGATATCGGTGAGGGACTTCTTCGTGCGGCTTTAAATTTCGGTGCAAATAGGAACGCATATTATGCGTATTGTAGCTGTGAAAATGCAGTTGATATTATGAAACTTATGGGTTTTGAAGAAAATGACGGAGTTTACAGCGGTGATATTCCGACTTTGCTGGGCGGAAGCTGTGGCTGCTGCCATAAAAATTTGATTTAAGGTTGTGAAGAATAATGATAAGCAGTATGACAGGATACGGCAGAGGTAAATGTCTGCTCAACGGTATGGATGTTACTGTCGAAGTAAAAAGCGTAAACCACAGATATTTTGAGTTTTCGGCTCGTACACCGAGAAATTATCTTTTTCTTGAAGAAAAACTGAAAAATTTTTTCGCACAGTCAATTTCAAGAGGAAAAGTAGAGTGTTTTGTACAAATCACTTGTCTTGACGGTGAAAATGTTGATGTTTGTGCAAACATACCGCTTGCTAAAAGTTATTTTGAAGCATTGAAAAGCATTTCCTCGGAGCTTAATGTTTCTGCCGATGTTTCGGCAAACGCACTTGCAAGATTTAATGATGTTATCGAAATAAGAAAAGCCGAAACAGATGAGGAAAACATATGGTCTGTTGTAAAAGTTGCGGCACAGCAGGCACTTGACGGAATTATTCTTATGCGCCGTACAGAGGGTGAAAAGCTAAAAAACGATGTCCGCTCAAGACTTGATTTAATTGCCGAAAAAGTTTCTATAATAGAGGCACGTTCACCCGAAACGGTAAAGGAATATTCCGAAAAGCTTTTGACAAGAATGAAAGAAGCTTTGAGTGATGTAATTCATATTGATGAACAGCGTATTCTTGTTGAAGCCGCCATTTATGCCGATAAAGTGGCTGTTGCCGAAGAAACGGTCAGACTTTCAAGTCATATGTCACAGTTAAAAACCTTTCTTGTTTCAGATGAGGCAATAGGAAGAAAAATGGATTTTCTTGTTCAGGAAATGAACAGAGAAGCCAATACAATAGGCTCAAAAGCACAGGATGTTGAAATCGCACGTGCCGTTCTCGATATTAAAGCGGAAATTGAAAAAATCAGAGAACAAATTCAAAATATAGAATAAAGGAGATTTTTGATGTGAAGCTTATAAATATCGGATTCGGAAATATGGTAAACGCATCAAGACTTGTTGCAATTGTCAGCCCCGAATCAGCTCCCATTAAAAGAATTATACAGGAGTGCAAAGAACGGGGTACACTTATCGATGCCACACACGGAAGACGAACAAGAGCCGTTATCATAACTGATTGCGGTCAGGTTATTTTGACATATCTGCAATCGGAAACCGTTGCTAACAGACTTAACGAAACGGACGAAGATGATGTTGCTGCCGAGGAGGAAAACGAAAATGAGCGTTAAAGGTTTATTGATAATCCTTTCCGGTCCTTCCGGTTCGGGAAAGGATACCGTGCTTGACTGCATACATAAAAATGATATTCCGATTCAGCGTTCGGTGTCGATGACCACCCGTGAAAAGCGTGACGGTGAAATCGACGGTGTGGATTATTATTTTGTGACAAAAGAATATTTTGAAAAACAGATCAGCACAGATAATATGCTTGAAAGTGCCGTTTACAGTTCAAATTATTACGGAACACCCAAAGGCCCCGTTGACAGATGGCTTGATGAGGGAAAGACGGTAGTTTTAAAAATTGAGGTTCAGGGTGCGGAAAAAATAAAAAAGATTTACCCCGAAAGTGTCAGCATATTCATTATGCCGCCTTCAATGCAAATTTTGGAAAAAAGACTTCGCAGCAGGGATACAGATTCGGAAGAATCTATTCTTATGCGTATGGATGCCGCGCTCGGTGAAATGCAGTGTGCGGAAAAATATGACTACATTGTGTTTAACGATGTCCTTGAGGATACCGTTGACGATATATCCGCAATTATCAAAGCGGAAAAATTTAAATCATCACGAATGAAATATTCAGTAAGAGAGGTAATTAAAAATGCTTAATCCCGATTTGAGAAATGTACTTAAAGGTAAAACCAGCCGTTATTCGCTTGTTGTTGCAACGGCAAAGAGGGCAAGAGAAATTGCAGAAGAAGCTGAAGAAAAAGGCGAAATTATCGTTGAAAAGCCCGTAACCCTTGCGGTTAATGAGTTTATAGACGGTAAGTATGTTATAGAAGAGCCTGAGGATATCAGGGATCTTTAATTTTTTCGGAGGTGTACAAATGTCATTGCTTTACGCAGAAACATCGGTTGACGGAGTTTTGCCGTCTTTTGACAAGACATATGTATATCTACTTAAAGAAAAATTAAGAATCGGAACTCGCGTATTGGTACC
>CAYYRN010000002.1:0-23177 GCA_964474295.1 uncultured Eubacteriales bacterium | reverse complement strand
CTTAATGATGAGGTTGAAATCGACAATGATGTTTTAAATGAAGACGAGCTTAAAATAGTAAATTATTTGAGAGCAAAAAAGAATAAATTTGTCGAAAACGAAAAAATTTGCAAAGACCTTTCTTTGCCACAGGATGCGGATGCTTTTTTGAGCTTGTATGAAAAAAATATTTTGCTCAGAAATGTTGAAGCCTCAAGAAGAATCGGAGATAATTTGCAAAAAATGGTTAGGCTCCTGCCGTCAAACAGAGAAGCAAATGTTTCTAAAAAGCAAAAAGCTGTAATTGATTTACTTAGCGATACGGGTACGGCATCGGTTAAAGAAGTTTGCTATTATGCAGGGGTTACTTCCACCGTCGTCAAAGCACTCGTTTCAAAAGGTTTGGTTGAATGTTACGATAAAGAAATTTACAGAGTTCCCTATGATTTTGAAAAAACAAATGTAAAAGAATGTGTGTTGTCCCAAAAGCAAAATAACGTATTTTTAGGCTTAAAAAAGCTTATGAATGATGAAAAAGGCAGTGTTGCACTTCTTTACGGTGTAACAGGCAGCGGCAAAACACAGATTTTTATTAAATTGATTGACGAAGCGGTTTCAAAAGGCAAAAGTGTAATTTTAATGGTTCCCGAAATTTCATTGACACCGCAGACTATAAAAATTTTTAAAAGCAGGTACGGAAAAAGAATTGCCGTGTTCCACAGTGGTCTTTCAATAGGTGAAAGAACGGATGAGTATAAGCGAGTTAAAAATAAAGAAGCAAGTATCGCCATCGGTACACGTTCCGCTGTTTTTGCTCCACTTGAAAATATCGGACTTATCATTATCGATGAAGAACAGGAACACACATATAAATCCGAAAATTCACCGAGATTCCACGCAAGAGACGTTGCGAAATTCAGATGCTCCGAGAACAATGCACTGCTTTTGCTGGCTTCCGCAACACCGAGTGTTGAATCTTTTGCAAACGCAGAAAGCGGACGCTACAAATTGTTTACTCTTGACGAAAGATACGGTAAGTCTGTTTTGCCGGAGGTAGTCACGGTAGATTTGAATCAATCGGCAAAATTCGGTGAAAAAACTCTCATAAGCAAACAGCTTGCAGATGAATTAAAGGAAAATTTTGACAACGGACATCAATCTATTATTCTTCTTAACAGACGCGGATATAATACGTTTGTTGCGTGCAAAAAATGCGGTCAGGTTGTGACCTGTCCCAATTGCAGTATTTCAATGACTTATCACATTGCGAATGAAAAGCTTGTTTGTCATTACTGCGGATACAGTACGTCAGGAAAAGTCAAGTGCAAATCATGCGGCAGCAGTGAAATGCGATTTAACGGTACAGGTACGCAAAAAATAGAAGAAGAATTGAAATTTATTTTACCTGATGCAAGAATTTTGCGAATGGATGCCGATTCAACAATGTCAAGATATTCTTATGATGAAAATTTTGAAAAGTTTTCAAACCGTGAATTTGATGTGATGATTGGCACTCAAATGGTGGCAAAAGGACTTGATTTTGAAAATGTTACGCTTGTCGGAGTGCTTTGTGCCGATATGCAACTGTATAATGACGATTTCAGAAGCAGCGAAAGAACCTTTTCACTGTTAACTCAAGTAATAGGACGTTCCGGCAGGGGCAATTTGAAGGGAAAAGCAATTATACAAACCTTTACACCCGATAATGAAATTATTAAATTTGCCGAAAAACAGGATTACAAATCGTTTTATGATTTTGAAATAAAAATTCGCAAAATGATGGTGTATCCTCCGTATTGTGACATTTGTGTTATCGGTTTTGTCGGAAGCAACGAGGCAAAAGTTGCACAAGCATCAAGAGCTTTTTTACAACTGCTGAAAATAAAAACATCAGAGGATTTCAAATCGGAGCAGTTGATTGTTCTCGGCCCCGTTCCTCTGAAAGTCGCAAAAGTCAGCAATAAATACAGATATCGTCTTATATTAAAGTGTCACAATACAAAGTCATTCAGAAGCCTTGTTACGCAGCTTTTAAATGATTTTGAAGAAAAATGTAAAAAAAATGATGTTACGGTTTTTGCTGACATAAATCCGGAAACAATGATATAGAAGGTGTGAAAATGGCATTAAGAAATATAGTAAAATACGGTGACCCCGTGTTGAGAAAAAAGAGCAGAGTTGTTGAAAAATTCGATAATAAATTAGCAACTCTTATAGATGATATGATACAGACAATGAACAATGCCGAAGGCGTAGGTCTTGCGGCGGTTCAGGTTGGAATTTTAAAAAGGGTTGTTGTGGTTGATATAGGCGAAGGGCCTATTGAGCTTGTTAACCCCGAAATAATAGAAGAATCAAGCGAAAAACAGATAACACCTGAGGGTTGTCTTTCTTTGCCGGGACAATCCGGTAACACTTGCCGACCTATGACCGTAAAAGTAAAGGCACAGGACAGAAACGGCAAGTGGTATATCCATAAAGGTACAGGACTCAAAGCAAAAGCATTTTGCCACGAAATCGACCATCTTGACGGCATTTTGTATATAGACAAAGTAATTAAATCCACGGAGGACTAATTGATGAGAGTAGTTTTTATGGGTACGCCGGATTTTGCGGTACCGTGCCTTGAAAAGCTGATTGATTACGGTTGCGACGTTGTTGGTGTGTTTACACAGCCGGACAAACCCGTAGGAAGAAAAAGAATAATTACTCCGCCTGCGGTTAAAATTTGTGCGGTAAATAACGGTCTTGATGTTTTTCAGCCCGAAAAGATAAAGAACGGTGAATCGGTCGAAAAAATTCGGTCGCTGAACCCAGATTTGATTGTTGTTGTTGCTTACGGTAAAATATTGCCTAAAGAAATTCTCGAAGCTGCACCCTTGGGATGTATAAACATTCACGGTTCTTTATTACCTAAGCTCAGAGGTGCCGCACCTATTCAGTGGTCGGTAATTAACGGAGACGAATATTCGGGTGTTACCTCTATGATGATGGACGAGGGCCTTGATACCGGCGATATGTTGGTTAAAAAGCAGGTAAAAATTGATTTCAACGAAACATCGGGCGAGCTGTATGACAGATTATCATTTGTCGGAGCCGAGGTACTTGAAGAAACTTTGAAAAAATTGGAAAACGGTGAATTGATACGAATTCCGCAAAATGATGATGAATCAACTTATGCACCGCTTTTAAGCAAAGAAATCTCAAATATTGACTGGAATGAATCTGCACTGACGGTTTACAATAAAATCAGAGGTTTAAATCCTTGGCCGATTGCAGTAACATATATTGACGGTGTTAAATTTAAGATTTTTAAAGCCGAATATGTTGAAAATGCGGCGGGAAGACCCGGTGAAGTTTTAGAAAACAATAAAAAGCTTGTTATTGCGTGCGGTGATAACAATGCCGTTTCGTTGAAAATTTTGCAGCCTGACGGAAAAAAACAAATGGATGCTGTTTCTTTCCTGTCGGGAAACAAACTCGAAAAAGGAAAAATTATCGGCAGGTGATAAATTTGATGTGGTATTATCTTGAAAGCTACTGGCTGTATTTGATTGTAGTAGGGCCTGCAATTATATTTGCACTTATCGCTCAGATATCCGTAAAAAACAATTTCAACAAGTATTCGGATTTGTATTCCAAGCGTGGACTTACGGGTGCAGACGCAGCTATGCAGGTTTTGAATTTTTACGGTATATATGATGTTAAAATAGAACGGGTTTCCGGGAAATTAAGTGACCATTTTGACCCAAGAACCAATGTAATCAGACTTTCTGATGACGTTTTCGGTTCAACTTCCGTTGCTGCTATCGGTGTTGCGTGCCACGAAGCAGGTCATGCGGCACAATATGCACAGGGATACAAACCAATTAAAATCAGAAATTCAATTATACCTATCTGCAACATAGGTTCGACATTGGGTATTCCGATTGCTTTTGTAGGACTTTTTATGAACAGCGATTTTCTGATTAACTTCGGTCTTGCGTTATATGCCCTTATTGCTGTTTTTCAGTTCATTACATTGCCCGTTGAGTTCAATGCAAGCAAAAGAGCAGTCAGTGTAATCGGTCAAACAAATATTTTAAGCGAGCAGGAGCTTGTCGGCACTAAAAAAGTTCTTACGGCAGCGGCAATGACATATGTTGCGGCACTTGTAACATCGCTTGCAAACCTTTTACGTTTTATTATTATGTTCGGCAGGGGCAGAAGAAAATAATGAGTTCAAAAAATATTTCACGTCAGAAAGCTTTTGAAATTCTGTTTAAAATTCATTCTTCAAACGCTTATTCAAATCTGACAATTGATACATATTTAAAAAACAGTAATATTGACGAACGTGACAAAGCTTTCATCAGTGCTTTGGTTTACGGAGTTTGCGAAAGACAAATTACACTTGATTATAATTTGTCAAAGCACCTAAAACAATCAATTAAAAAATTGAAACCCGAAGTGTTAATTATTTTGAGAATCGGTGCATACCAGATTTTGTTTATGGATAAAGTGCCGATTTCGGCGGCAATAAATGAAAGCGTAAATCTTGCAAAAGCGAACAGAGCTTCTTTCGCTTCCGGCCTTGTAAATGCGGTGTTGAGAAATGTTTCAAAAAGCGGATTGATTTTGCCGGACAATTCCGAATCAAATTATTTATCCGTGAAATATTCTTGTCCCGAATGGATTATCAATCTTTGGATAAATGAGTACGGCTTTCAAAATGCAGAGGATATCTTAAAAAGCTCAATAGGTGAAGTTCCCGTTTATTTAAGGGTTAACACATTGAAAACTACCGCAGACAAACTTATTCATCTTTTGACTGAGGAAGGTGTGGCTGCCGAAAAATGTGAAAATTTCGATAATGCTCTTGTTTTAAGAAAACAAGGCTCGGTTGAAAATTTGAAAGCTTTTAATGACGGATTATTTCATGTACAGGACTTGTCTTCTCAACTTTGCTGTAAAATATTGGATGCACGGGAAAATGAAAGTATTTTGGATGTTTGTTCCGCACCCGGCGGCAAAACTTTTACCATATGTGAAAACATTAATGACAACGGCAAGATTGTTTCGTGTGACATTTATCCTGCCCGTGTTAAGCTCATTCAAAACGGTGCCGAGCGTTTAGGGTTAAAATCAATACATACAAATGTTTCAGATGCTTCCGAGTTTAACGAAAGCTTTGGAAAATTCGATAAAGTTCTTTGTGATGTTCCTTGTTCAGGTCTTGGGATAATAAGAAGAAAGCCCGAAATCAAATATAAATCAGCAGAGGATATTGACAAATTACACAATTTGCAGTATCTTATTCTGTGTATAGCCGCAAGATATGTAAAAAAATCGGGACGTCTTGTTTATTCGACTTGCAGTTTAAATCCAAAGGAAAACACGGATATTTGTCGTGAGTTTTTAAAAGAGAATGCAGATTTTTCGTCAGTTTCGATTAATGATGCTGAAAAATACGGTTATGTAAAAGAAAACACCTTGACGGTTTTACCTTCAAAAAATAATTCGGACGGATTTTTTATAGCTGTTTTTGAAAGAAAAGGGGAGTAGCTTTGAACAAGACCGATATAAAGTCTATGACAAAAGATGAATTGTTCTCTGCTCTTGAAAGATTTAATCTCCCGAAGTTCAGAGCCGATCAAATCTTTTCTTGGCTTCAGCAAAAAGGAGTTTCTTCTTTTGATGAAATGAGCAATATTTCAAAGCAACTCAGAACCTCTTTGGATGAGAGTTTTGAAATTCGTTCGTGTTTAATTGAAAAAAAGCGTGTGTCAAAAGAAGACGGCACGATTAAATATTTATTCAGACTTGTTGACGGCGAATATATAGAAAGCGTATTGATGAAATATAAATACGGCTATTCTCTTTGTGTATCGACACAAGTCGGCTGCCGTATGGGATGCAAGTTTTGTGCATCAACCCTCGGTGGGGTTATAAGGGATTTGACCGCTTCCGAAATTTTGTCGCAGATACACACAGCCCAAAATGACGAAAACATAAGAGTTTCACATATAGTTTTGATGGGTATGGGCGAACCTTTTGACAATTTTGATAATGTTAAGCGGTTCCTTTCACTTGTTAACGATAAGGACGGTATCGGAATTTCAATGCGTAATATTTCGCTGTCTACCTGCGGAATAGTTCCGAAAATATATGAATTAATGGAAATGGATACTCAGCTTACTCTTTCTGTTTCTTTGCACGCACCCAATGATAAAATCAGATCACAGCTTATGCCTATTAACAAGAAATATAATGTTTCAGAGCTGATAGATGCTTGCAAAAAATATACCGATAAAACATCAAGAAGGATTTCTTTTGAATATTCAATGATATCCGGTGTAAACGATTCCGACGAATGTGCAGAAGAATTGTCTAAACTTCTTAAAGGTATGCTGTGTCACGTTAATTTAATACCTGTAAATAATGTTGCCGAGAACAATTTTACAAAAAGTAACAGTGTAAGATTAAAGAAATTTGTTTCGATACTTGAAAAAAATTCAATTAATGTTACTGTGAGAAGAACTCTCGGTAAAGATATTGAAGCTTCCTGCGGGCAGCTTCGTAAAAAGCACATTGCCTCAAAAAGGGGAGAGTAATTTTGAGAATTTTCGGACAAACAAATATCGGCCTTGTTCGTTCTTCAAATCAAGATTCGTTCGGAATCGGCAAATTTGAAAGCGGAACCGTTTGGGCAGTTGTGTGTGACGGAATGGGCGGAGCCTCAGGCGGCGATATTGCAAGCAAAATGGCTGTGGATTTGATATCGCAAAGAATTGTTGATAATTACAGCGATAAGATGAAAACATCTTCGGTATCCAATTTGCTGGAATCCGCAATTAATTTGGCAAGCATTAAAATATTTGACCTTGCACGGGATGACGAAACACTTTCCGGTATGGGAACAACGGTTGTTGCCGCTATTTTAAGAGAGAACGAGGTTATGATTTCTCACGCAGGTGACAGTCGAGCATACATAATCAATAAAGATGTAAAGCAAATTACAACCGACCATTCGATTGTTCAGGAAATGCTCGATAGGGGCGATATAACGGAAGAAGAAGCCAAACATCACCCGATAAAGAATTACATTACAAGAGCGCTCGGTGTCAAGGACAGAATAAGCGTTGACTTTGTTGCGGAAGATTTTTCGGACGGTGATGTTCTTATGATATGCACGGACGGACTTTCAAATTTTGTTGAAAGTGAAGATTTGCGGGAATTGGTAAAAACCGCTGATGAGCAAACAGTAAAAACTTTGATTGATAAAGCAAATTCTAACGGCGGTAAAGATAATATTACGGTAGTTGTTGCTTCTTATTAAATTTATCGTATATAGGAGATTTAAGATATGGATAGTTATGTTGGTAAACGAATAGACGGCAGATATGAAATTCGTGAAATAATCGGTGTAGGCGGTATGGCGGTTGTTTATAAAGCTTACGATAATATCGATGACAGAATTGTTGCCGTTAAAATTTTAAAAGAAGAATTTCTTGCAAATGAGGAATTCAGACGTCGTTTTAAAAATGAATCCAAGGCAATTGCCGTGCTTTCACATCCTAACATTGTTAAAGTGTTTGATGTCAGCTTCGGTGACAGACTTCAGTATATTGTTATGGAATATGTTGAGGGTATTACTTTAAAAGAGTATATCGAGCAGCAGAGAGTTATTAACGGAAAAGAAGTTGTACATTTTACAACTCAGATACTTCGCGCCCTTCAGCACGCACACGATAAGGGTATAGTTCACCGTGATATTAAGCCGCAGAACATTCTTTTGCTCCAAAACGGCAATATCAAAGTTACCGATTTCGGAATTGCACGCTTCAGCAGAAGCGAAACACGCACTATGACCGAATCGGCAATCGGTTCTGTTCATTATGTAAGTCCCGAACAGGCAAGGGGCGAAACAACGGATGAAAAAACCGATATTTATTCGGTTGGCGTACTTATGTATGAAATGCTCACGGGTGAGCTTCCGTTCCAAAGTGATAATGCAATTTCGGTTGCACTTATGCAAGTCAATGAGGATGCTGTTCCGCCAAGCTCTATAAATGAGGATATACCGACAGGACTTGAGCAAATAACAATGCGCGCTATGCAGAAAAATCCGAAAGAGCGTTATCAATCCGCTGCGGAGATGCTGTTGGATATAGAAGAATATAAGCGTAATCCTGCTGTTGTTTTTGACTATTCTTATTTTGTTGACGATACACCCACAAAGTATGTAACAAGCGAAGATGTCAAAGCGTTTTCAAATTTTTCTTCGATTAATGAAAACGACCCGATACCCAATGCGGACGAAATGCGTTTGCCACATCCCAAAACTAAAAAGAAAAAGTCTCCGCTGCCGATAATCGTCGGTATTCTTGCAGGAGTTCTTGCCGCACTTTTGATTGCGGCGGGTTACATTTTCTTCCAAGATGACATAAAAGGCATTTTTTCTTTCAACAGAACCGTTCCCGATTTTGTCGGTAAGAATTACTACGAAGAAGTAAAAGGTAACTCAAAATATAACAAGTTTAATTTTGAAATTATAGAATCCGAAACAGGCGAGTACGATTTCGGTGAGGTTATTGAGCAAACTCCGGATTCCGGCGAAAAAATCGCTTCTGATGAAAAAATCACATTAACGGTGGCGATTGATTTATCGGAAAATATTATGCCCGATTTTACAAATGATGATTTGTTTGATGTTCGTGAAAAGCTCAATGCTATGGGGCTTAAATACACAGAGGAAGAGGAAGTTGATGACACTGTTGAAAACGGTAAAGTAATAAGAACCGTTCCGTCCTCCGGTGAAAGCATAAAAGCAGGGGATTCGGTAACAATTTACGTCAGCAAAAACGAAAACGATACAGTTCAAGTTCCCGATATTGTTACAATGTCTCCGGAAATGGCAAAGCTTGAGCTTGAATCGGCAGGTTTGGTACTTGATACAAATTATACATCCGAAGCAAGTATGACTGTCCCCGAAGGATACATTGTCAGGTGCAGTCCCGTTGTCGGAACTTCTGTTGCACAAGGTACTAAAGTTAAGGTAGTTTTAAGCTTAGGTCAAAAAGCGACAACTAAAGATATAACCGTAAAGCTTCCGTCTTCCGGAAACGGTTCGATAGTTTATAAGCTTAACGGCAACACTGTTCACACATCAGCTTCATATAATTTTTACGGTCAAAACTATACGGTATCCGTAACGGGAGCAGGTGCTTCCGATGCTGTTGAAGTTTACGTTAACGATAATCTTTATTTCAGTTGCAGCATTGATTTTACTTCGACACCGCCTAAGGTAAGCAATGTAACAGATTACACAGGCACTATTGATTACGGAACACTTTATTAATTTTGGGAGTTGACTTTTTTGCGGCAACTTGAAGGAACGATAATTAAAGGCATCGGCGGCTTCTATTATGTTGAAGCCGCTGATGCCATATACGAAACTAAAGCACGGGGCATTTTCAGAAAAAATAAAATTTCACCGTTACCGGGGGATAGAGTAAAAATCACGCTGAATGTTGATGCGGAGAACACAATTGATGAAATTTTACCGAGACGTAATGTTCTTGTACGTCCGCCCATTGCGAATATAGACAGACTCTTTATTGTTTCATCTGTTTGCGAACCTAAGCCGAACACTTTACTTATCGATAGGTTAATTGCAATTGCGGAAAAAAACAGTATCGAACCTATAATCGTAATAACAAAAAGCGACCTTGAAGCTTCGGAAAATCTTGAAGATATTTACAAAAAAGCAGGCTTTGAAACTATTGTTACATCATCACAAACAGGTGAGGGTACAGATAAGGTTAAAAGCTTAATAGAAGGACATATCAGTGCTTTTGCCGGTAATACGGGTGTCGGTAAATCTTCTCTTTTAAATTGCATTGACAGCTCTCTTTCTCTGCAAACCGGCGAAATCAGCGATAAGCTCGGCAGAGGAAAACACACCACACGCCATATTGAACTGTTTAAGACGTGCGGCGGATATATTGCGGACACGCCGGGTTTTTCTTCTGTTGACTTTCAAAATGCGGAAATTATTTTAAAAGACGAGCTGCCGTTTTGCTTCAGAGAGTTTCGTGAATATCTCGGTCAATGCAAATTTAGCTCCTGTTCACATACTCAAGACAAAGGGTGTAAAATCGTTGAGGCAGTAAAAAACGGTAAAATTCATCCCTCCCGCCACGAAAACTATATAGCTTTGTATAATGAAGTTAAAAATATAAAGGAATGGGAATTGTAATTTTCGTCTTTCACACTTATTTCAAACTTGAATATAATAAGTTTGACAGCAAATACTGAGGTGATTGTATGCGAAGGCGGAGAAATTGCGGTTTAGGCATTGTTCTGATATCTTTCGGGATAGGTCTTTTTGTAGCTTGCTGTTTTCCGTCATCATTTCTTGTGGCTTTAATAGCGACGATAATAATTCTTATCGGTATTGCTATTTATAGAATATAGTGTGGAGGTATGTTATATGAAAGTAATAGTTTTCAAAAATCCTAAATTATTGGGTGGCTTTCTGAGGATGATTTTCGGAATTAAAAAGCAGGATTTTTCAAACACTTAACATTACATAAACTATAAAATAAAAAAACAGAGTATATTTGATATTCCTTAACGGTTGTCAAATATACTCTGCTTTTATTATTCGCTTTTGCCGAAAGTTTTAACAAGCTCTTTGAAATGATTTCCTTTTTCTTCAAAGTTTCTGTATCTGTTGTAGCTTGAAGCGGCGGGGGAGAAAAGACAAATTTTGTTGTCTGACGTCAGTTCATAAGCTTTTTTTACAGCTTCGTCCATAGTATCGACAATGACTAAGTTTTTATTATTTTCCGTACATTTAATTTGATTGATTATCTTTTCGCCTGTTTCGGGAAGTCCTATCAAATTTGAAATGTTGCTGTTTGTTAAATCGGTTATAAATTCGCTGTAATCGATACCCCTGTCCATACCGCCGAAAATTAATGTATCAACATCTTTAAGAGCGTTGACGGCACACATAACGGCGTATGGTATTGTTGCGATACTGTCATTATAAAAAGTAATATTTTTCCAAGTTCCCACTTTTTCCATTCTGTGTTCAATCGGTTCAAAGGCACGGATGCCTTTCTCTATGTCTTCATCGGAAATTCCGAGACATTTTGCGGCTTTAACTGCAAAGAATATGTCTTGGTGTGTGTGATAACCTTTTAAATTATCGTTAACGGTTGTGAGTTTTTCTAAAAATTCATCCTTACAGCCGTCATATCTGCTTACAGGAAAAAGCGTTGATTTTATGTTGTTAAAGTTAATGTAATTTTTAAGCTCATTCTGGTCATCGTTAAAAATGAAAAAATCGCTTTCTGTTTGATGAGTTACTATATTTGATTTTGCTTTTATATAACCTTCAAAACCGTTGTAATGGTCAAGGTGTTCGGGAAAAATGTTTGTCATAACGGCAATGTGAGGTGAAGCTTTGGCAAATTCAAGTTGATGACAGGACATTTCGATAACTGCCGTTAAGTTCTCTGTTTCATCAAGACTTTCAAAAACAGGTACACCGATGTTACCGATAAGCGCACATTTTCTGCCGGAAGCTTTAATTATATCATAAATCAGTGTTGTAGTTGTGGTTTTTCCTTTTGTGCCTGTAATTCCGATTTTTGTACATTCGGCAAAACGTAAAAACAAATCCATTTGACCTGTAATTTCCGTTGAAGACGATATCTTAACGTCACGCAATGAAATGCCCGGACTTTGCATAACTATGTCAAAATTATTTATGCTGTCAAGATATTTTTTACCTGTAATCAGCTCGGCATTTTCGTCATTTAGGGATATGTCACGCTTATCTGCAATTGCAATTTTTTTGTTCGGATAATATTTTCTTAAAAAATTGTAAGTTGACTGTCCCTCTTTGCCGAAACCGAGAATAAGCACACTTCGGTCGTTGAAGTATTCGATTAAATCTCTGTACATCTTAAAGCTCCTTATTTTATGTATGTTTGCACTTATTGATTTTGATTTGTAAATTGGCTTAAATACAATTCACGGTAGAAAGATTTTTTGCTCATAAGTTCATTATGGCTACCGCTTTCTATAATTTTGCCGTCGTTTACAACAATAATTTTATCGGCTTCTCTGATTGTGGAAAGCCTGTGAGCAATTACAAAATTTGTTCTGCCTTTCATCAGCGTTTTCATAGCGTTTTGAATTTGTTCTTCGGTTCGTGTGTCAACAGAGCTTGTCGCTTCATCGAGAATTAAAATTTTGGGGTCTGCTATTAATGCCCTTGCAATTGTGAGCAATTGTTTTTGACCTTGCGATAAGTTTGTACCGTCGGCATCAAGCACCGTGTCATAACCGTTCGGCAGTGAAAGAATAAAGTCATGAGCTTTTGCGGCTTTAGTAGCCGAGATGATCTCTTCATCTGTTGCATCACTTTTGGAATATGACAAATTTTCCTTTACCGTGCCGTTAAAAAGCCACGTGTCCTGTAAAACCATACCGAAGATACTGCGCAGATTGCTTCTTGACACGTCGTTAATATCGATACCGCCGATTGTTATTTTACCCGAATCAATTTCATAAAAACGCATCAGCAGATTAACAAGCGTTGTTTTTCCACCACCGGTCGGGCCTACGATTGCAACCAATTCACCCGGATTTACTGTTAAATTCATATTTGATATCAGGGGTTTGTCGGGTGAGTAAGCAAAATTTACGTTTTCAAAAGCAATTTTACACTCAATATCGTTCGGAAAACTTTTATCCGTATCTTTAATCTCATCGTCCTCGTTGATGATTTTAAAAATTCTTTCCGCCGATGCCATTGAGGATTGAAGATTATTTGCAATGTTTGCCAAATCGACAATTGGCTGCAAAAACATTTTTGAGCAGGTTATAAAGGTTGTTATTGCACCAACGGACAACTCGCCGTCACCTTGAGCAATATAAACACCGCCTACAATACAAATTAAAACAAAGCCGATGTTGTTGGCAAAGCTTATGAACGGCATAATAAGACCGGAAATAAACTGCGCTTTTTTGCTTACATCGAAAAGTTCTTCGTTTATTTCATCGAATTCTTCAATTGCTTTGTTTTCATAGCAAAATGCTTTAACAATGTTGTGACCTGTAAACATTTCTTCGATGTGTCCGTTTAATTCACCGGTTTTTCTCCACAGTGAACGAAAATATTTTTTTGACTTTCCCGCAATAGAAAAACCGATTAAGGCACTTATCGGGACTATACTTAATGTAATTAAAGTCATTTTAACACTTACTATCAGCATAACAACAAGTGTACCCAAACATGTGACAACCGAAGTTATAACCTGAATAAAGTTGTTTTGAAGCGTTAAATCAATGTTGTCAACATCGTTAATAACTCTTGAGAGTATATCTCCGCGAGTATGCGTATCGAAGAATTTCAGCGGAAGATGTGAAAGCTTCGTGTTAATTTGTTCACGCAAAGAGCAGGTAACTTTTTGTGCAACGCCCGCCATCGAATATCTTTGGAAATATGTCATAAGTGAACTGACAGTATAAATTGCCAAAATTATAAGCAAGATTCTGCCAATCGGTCTTATATCAAACGGCACACCGGAAAGCTTGTTTGCCACTTGTTCCTGAATTATATCAACAATATCACCCAACAGCAAGGGGCCTGTTACACTCAAAGCTGTTGAAATGATGCCGCTGATGATAACGGCGGTCATTAATCCTTTAAGCGGCTTGAGTTGAAGCAAAAACTGACCGAGTGTTTTAAAGAAAGATTCCGGTTTGTTTTCAGCACCTATTCTGTCAGCATATTCCGCATATTTTTTTCGTTCTTTTACGCTCATGCCAAATCCTCCTGTGACAATTGGGAGTGCATAATCTCAATATATTCCTTACAATTTTCGGATAAATCTTTATGTGTACCGATGCCGAGAGTTTTTCCCGAATTCAGTACAACAATTTTATCGGCATCGATAATTGTTCCGATTCTTTGTGCAACGATGATAATTGTTGAGTTTTTCAGCTTTTCTTTTAATGCTTTTCTCAGCAAGGCATCGGTTTTAAAGTCAAGTGCCGAAAAACTATCGTCGAAAATGTATATATCTGCATTTTTGATTAATGCCCTTGCAATCGCAAGACGTTGCTTTTGACCTCCCGAAAGGTTTTTGCCACCTTGAGAAATATAGCTGTCAAGTCCCTGCGGCATATTTTCAACAAAGTCCTTAGCCTGTGCCACTTTGAGTGCTTCCCACATTTCTTCTTCTGTGGCATCCTCTTTGCCGAATCTTAAATTGTCCGCAACAGTACCGCTGAACAAAACTGCCTGCTGCGGAACAACGGCAATTTTTTGGCGTAAATTAATTTGAGAAATGTTTTTTACGTTTTCCTCACTGATACGTATTTCACCCTCCGTGACATCATAAAAGCGTGGAACTAAGTTTATCAGCGTGGATTTTCCGCAGCCGGTATCACCTATAATTGCGGTGACTTTTCCGGGTTCGGCTGTAAAATCTACGTTGTTGAGTATTTTTTTGTTTGAGTCGGGGTAGGAAAAGCTTACGTTTTTAAACTCGACTAAATTATTTCGGCCACATTCGCTGTTAACATCATTATCTTTAATGAGAGGTTTAATATTTAAAACTTCGTTAATTCTGTTCACACTTATCATGGCTTTCGGTATAAAAACATACATAGAAGCAGCCATTGTGATTGAAGCGATAATAAGCAACACATAGATAATGAACGCTTGAAGGTTGCCTATAGTATTTGCGATTGCATTTCTTGTTTCGGGGTTTGAAATATCCGCAAATTGAATTTGCTTTGAGTTGAGGAAAACAAGCAATACGATTATTCCGATTAAAAGCAAGCTTCCGATCGGAATGAGCAAAGCGTAAATTCTGTTTATTTTAAGCATTAAATCAGTTAAATTGTCATTTGATTTTTTAAACCTTTTGTCTTCATACTCGCTTTTGTTGAATGCTCGTATAACTCTGATTCCGCTGATTTTTTCACGCAAAACCTGATTGAGCTTGTCGGTGTATTTTTGAACAACATCATACATCGGAACTATTTTTTTCATAATAATAAACGCTATGACAAGAATAACGGGTACAACGCAAAATAAAGCTCCGGCAAGAGTTTTGTTGAGAGAAAAAGCCATAACCGTGCCGCCGATGAGCATAATCAATGAACTCATTAACATTCTTATGCAGTTTAAAAACATATTTTCAACCTGCCGCACATCGTTTGTGCATCTTGTAATTAAAGAAGATGTTGAAATTTTATCGATATCGCTTTGGGAAAGTGATTCTATTTTCACAAAAACGGCACGTCTTAATTCCATTGCAAATCCGGTTGAAGCCTTTGACGAATAATAACTTGAAAACGAGGCGATTATCAAAGCAATAAAAGATGCGGCTATCATATAAAAACCGATTTTTTTAATATACTCAATTCCTCCGCCGTCATTTCCGGCGGCAATTCCGTTATTGATAATCAATGACATCATAGCCGGCAGAAGCAATTGCATAGCATTGTTGAAAACGGTAAGGATCATTGAAAGTATTACCGAGAATTTGAATTTTTTTATATATATGAGAATTTGTTTCAAAACATCACCTTCATATTTATAATCGGCATATTATACCATTTTTTAACTTATACTGCAATAGTTCGTAAACATTTGTTACTTTTTGTGTTTATTTCAATATTCTTTTTCGCATAATAACAAAAAAAGATTGGACTGATTTCAGTGGAAAGAATTTGTTTTTACAACACTAAGCCTTACGATAAAAAATATTTTGAAAAATTTAAGAATGACTATTCATTTGAAATTGAATATTTCAGCGGAAAGCTGCGGGAAAAAACAGCGGTTCTTGCTAACGGTTACGATGCCGCAATTGCGTTTGTAAATGATGATATTAATGAGAAAACAATAAATGCTCTGTATGAAAACGGAATTAAAATTCTTGCGATGAGGTGTGCGGGATTCAATAATGTCGATTTGAATGCGGCATACGGCAAAATTCATATTGTTCACGTTCCCGCTTACTCACCCTATGCGGTTGCGGAACACGCAATCGGTATGTTGCTGGCGCTTGTAAGGAAAATTCCCCGTGCTTATAACCGAACGAGAGATTATAATTTCACGCTCAACTCTCTTGTCGGATTCGATTTGCACGAAAAAACGGTGGGGGTTATAGGCACAGGCAAAATCGGAAAAATTTTTATTGATATTTGTAAAGGCTTCGGAATGAATATTTGTGCATTTGACCCGTATCCGAGCAAAAACAGTAAAATAGAATATTTAAGTCTCGAAGAACTTTGTAAGCGTTCCGATGTTATTTCTCTGCATTGTCCGCTTACGGATTCAACAAGATATATAATAAATAAACGAACGATATCTTTGATGAAAAAAGGTGTCTACATTGTCAACACCTCTCGCGGAGCGTTAATTGACAGCGAAGCACTCCTGGACGGACTTAAATGTGAAAAAATCGGCGGTGCGTGTTTGGACGTTTATGAGGAAGAAACCGATATTTTTTATGAGGATAAAAGTGACAAAGTAATTCACGATGATGTATTGACGAGTTTAATTTCTATGAATAATGTTTTAGTAACTTCGCACCAGGCTTTTTTAACGAATGAGGCTTTGCTGAATATAACAACAACCACATTACAAAGTCTGCGTGACTTTTTTGACGGAAAAAAACTTGAAAATGAAATTTGCATTAAATGTTCAAACGGAGAAGAATGTCAAAAAAATAAATCAGGCAAATGTTTTAACTGAAATTATTAAAAGTATAAATAAAAATCTTTAAATGAAATAAATAAGAAATTTTACGAAAAAAATTATTAAAATTTGTTAAAAAATGTTGAAAAGTGAATTTGTTTGTGATAAAATCAAAATGTCAAAAATTGCAGTTTTATGCTATTTACACTCTGAAAAGATATGGGGGTATTTTAATGAGAGTGCGCAAACAAGCTGTCGGAAATAGAAATATCGTTGGTCAAAGGATTGAAGAAAAGAGAAAAAGCATCGGTATGAAGCAAAAGGATCTTCTTACGCAGCTTCAGATTGCCGGCATTGACCTTAATGCATCCGGTCTTTCAAAGCTTGAAGGTCAAATTCGCAGCGTTACCGATAAAGAACTTATTGTTATTGCAAACACCCTTGATGTTTCGGTTTTATGGCTTCTCGGTCTTGAAGAAGAAGAAAAATAATTTTTAAATCTCTGTTTATATTTCCCGACAATTTTGTATTGCAAAAGCTTGCCTTTGCGTATGGCAGGTTTTACAGGTAAAATAAAAGCGATACTTGGTTTTTTGACCTTGTATCGCTTTTATTTTTGTCAGAAAGTCAGTTGCAAAAAACATCCGTTGTTATATATCTGATTCCGAGAGTATATGCTCTTTCTAAGTCCTCCACCTTGTTTACCGTCCACGCTGCCAGATTTACGCCCGATTTTACCGCACTCGAAATATCGTCATCCGAAATTTCCGATAATTTAACAGCCAGTTTGGAATTTTCACCGAGTAGCTTGTAATCCGAAATGACGTTATCGTCGATTACTTCGCTTAAATACCAAAGTTCGATGTCTTTATCGGATTTTCTGATTTCATCCAGCAGTTCGTAGTTAAAGGAAATTATTATTGCACTTTTATCAAGTCCTCGCTCTCTCAGTGCAAGCAAAACCTCGTTTAAATACTCAGTACATTCGGATTTTATCTCAATCTGAGGACGTGTGGTACTGCCGATAAATGTGTCCAAATATTCATCCAGCGTGGGTATTCTCAAGTTTTCATATTTATAAAAATTTACACCGTTTTTGTATGTCTTTTTTGAAAGCTTTTCATATTCGATTTGGGAAATGTTTTTAATTCCCCAAAAATGAAGAAATGTTGTATCGTCATGGCTTAATACCCAAACATTGTCTTTTGTCAATCTGATATCACATTCGGCGGAGTAGTAACCGTCTTCAACCGCTTTTATGTAACCCGGAAGTGTGTTTTCGGGAGCGACAGCAGTTACACCCCTGTGCGATGTGAGATAAACGGGATCGTTTTTATCAATAAAATCAAGTGTTTGAACACTTATATTTTCTTTTTCCCTATAATATATTAATTGAACGCACAGTGTTACCGCAGAAAGTACAAGCAAAATTGAAATCAAAACAATAAAAACGTGTTTTAAAACTTTTTTAACCATTCATATAACCCCACTTTAAAATATTTATAATGTATTTTATCATAAGATTTGACATTTTTCAACAGCCAAGAAACGATGTTACTGATAGGTATGATAAAAAATTAATTTTATATAAGTTTTTTTAATTTTTTGTCGGTTGACTATGAAAAATCAGTGTGATATAATTGTTTGAATTTAACATAAAGGGGAAGTGTTTGTGATTTACGCAAATATAAAAGCTTTAATTAATTATGCGTTAAACTGTGGTTTGCTCGATGAAAATGACAAGTATTATGCTGTTAACTCAATTCTTGATATCTTGAATTTGGATGAATTTACAGATACGGAAGCGGAATCTGACCTTACTCTCGAAGAAATTCTCGGCAATTTTATTTCTTATGCTGTGGAAAAGGGCATTATTGATGATAACATAACCGAAAAAGATTTGTTTGATACAAGAATTATGTCTGCCGTCACACCGAGACCTTCGCAAGTTGTAAAAGAGTTCAATTCTCTTTATGCGTCATCACCTAAGGCGGCAACTGATTATTTTTACAATCTTTCCTGTAATTCGGATTACATAAGACGTTACAGAATTAAAAAGGATTTGAAATGGGTTTATCCGTGCGAATACGGCAATCTTGACATTACCGTGAATCTTTCCAAACCCGAAAAGGACCCCAAAGCAATTGCCGCGGCAAAAAACGCAAAACAGAGTGATTACCCCAAATGTATGCTCTGCGTTGAAAACACGGGCTACAGGGGAAGATTAAACTATCCTGCAAGGCAGACGCTCCGCACAATTCCCCTTACTTTAAACGGTGAAAAAAGTAATTTACAGTATTCTCCTTATGTATATTATAACGAACATTGCATTGTTTTTAACAATGAGCATACCCCGATGAAAATTGACAGAAACACGTTTATAAAATTACTCGATTTTGTTTCGCAATTTCCTCATTATTTCGTCGGCTCAAATGCCGATTTGCCGATTGTCGGCGGTTCTATTTTAAGTCATGACCATTTTCAAGGCGGCAATTACACCTTTGCAATGGCAGAAGCGGAAATTGAACGGGAATATGTTTTTAAAGGATATGAGGACATAAAATCTGGCATTGTGAAATGGCCGATGTCTGTTATCAGGTTAAATTCGTCAAACGAAGAACGTCTGGTTGAGCTTGCTGACAAAATACTGACTTCTTGGCGAAACTATTCGGATGAAAATGCCTTTATCTTTGCAGAGACAGACGGTGTAAAGCACAATACCATTACACCGATTGCCCGTAAAAGAGGTGACAATTTTGAACTCGACCTTGTGTTGAGAAACAACATTACGACAGATGAGCATCCTCTCGGTGTTTTTCATCCTCACAGCGAATTGCACCATATCAAAAAGGAAAACATCGGCTTAATCGAAGTTATGGGGCTTGCGGTTTTGCCGTCAAGATTGAAAAAAGAGCTTTCGTTAATTGAAGATTGTCTTGTTAAAGGCAAGAATGTCGGAGAAATCGAAGAAATTTCAATTCATTCCGATTGGGTTGAAGAAATTAGAACAAAATACAATAACATTACGGACGAGAATGTACACGATATTATTTGCAACGAAACCGGTCTTGTGTTTAAAAAAGTTCTTGAACACGCAGGGGTTTATAAAACAACCGAAGATGGTAGAAACAGTTTTATAAAATTTCTTGACTGTATCAAATAAAATTAATATTTAGTGGGGGAAAAATGATGAGTAACAATTTTTTGGGACCGGTTTTTGCACGTTTCGGTTCAATGCTCGGCAAAACCGAACTGAGAAAACTTGAGTATTATTCTAAACACGCAAATGACATTCAAAATAAACTTTTGATGCATTTGATGAAAAAGAACCAAACTACAGTTTACGGTAAGCTGAATAATTTTGACAAAGTTCACTCAATTGAGGATTATCAAAAATATGTTCCGTTTTCAACATATCTCGACTATGAGGATTATGTTATGAGAATGGCGAACGGCGAAAAGGGACTTATAACCAATAAGCTTGTCCGCCGTTTTACGGAATCTTCCGGCAGTACGAGCCGTTCAAAGCTTGTTCCGCTTTCGGCTTGGGGAGAATGGGTTTGCCAATGTTTCAGCTTCAGCGCACCCGTAGGCTGTGCCGTAAAATACTTTAAAAGCAAAGGCAGAATATTGCCGCCTCAGCGTGGCTTGCTTACCGCCGAGGTAGGTGTCAAAAAGCTTCCCTGCGGAAAAACCGTAAGCAGCTTATCATCAATACCTCTTGTGAATTTGAAACCTATCGTAAGGTTTATAACATCCACACCGCCCGAAATTGTTTTTCCGCCGAGACCGGGTATAGACCTTGACGTGCATTATGTCAAGCTTCGTTTTGCGCTTCCCGACAGAAACATCAGTTATTTGGGTACGATTTTTATTACTACTCTTGAATCTATGTTTTTCTATCTTGAAGAAAATTGGGATTTGCTTTGCGATGACATCGAAAACGGTACGATTAATCCGAGCATTAAAATGCCGGATGACATAAGAAAGAAGCTTGAAAAGAAACTCAAACCCGACCCGAAGCGTGCAGAGGAATTGCGTAATGAGTTTAAAAAAGGTTTTGATGTTTCACCGATTATTCCCCGTATCTGGCCTAAATGTGAGTGGCTTTACGGTATGGGCACAGGTGCATTGTCGCTTTACGCCAAAAAGCTCCGCAGATATATCGGTGAGGAAATGCCCATACATTATCTCGGATATGCCGCAACGGAAGCACTTATGGCAGTTCCGATTGAGCTTAATTCATTTGAGTATGTGCTTTTACCGCAAAACGCATTTTTTGAATTTTTACCCCTTGATGCACCGGAGGGTACAACGCCGCTTACAATCAGCCAGCTTGAAGTGGGAAAAGAATATGAAGTTATTCTCACAAACACAAGCGGTTTTTACAGATATCGTATAGAAGACGTTGTTAAAGTAACGGGATATCACAATCAATGCCCGACAGTTACTTTCTGTTACAGGCTTAATCAGGTTGCAAACATAACCTGTGAAAAAATTAATCAGATGGCTTTTGACGAAATTGTTGATACATTTGCCGAAACAGTGGGCGAAACCTTTGTCGGATACAGCATTTATCCCGACAGAACAACTTCACCCGGTCACTATACGTTGCTTATCGAAACCGTCAAAGAGCATACAAAAGCTGATGAGCCGTATTTTTCGGAAGAATTTGAAAAAGCACTTTGTGCCGGTAACGTGCTTGTAGCACCGCAAATTAAATGCGGAGCTTTGGGACATTGCGAAGTCAAGTTCCTGCAACACGGAACTTATGACGCATACCGTGAGGTGTTGAAGAATAGGGGAGCAAACCTCAATCAAGTAAAGCCCATTAAGGTAATTAATAATGATGAGCGTTACGATTTCTTCTTCTCTCACGTTATTTGATTCGGTGGCTTTATGGAACGCAAAAACACTTTAATTTCAAGAGGTCTTACTGATGAAAAAATCATCAGTGACCTCATTGAACGTGAAAAAAACTTAAATTTAAAAACTTTCGGTAAGCTTCCGTCGGAAATGTTCGATAAAGTAAACTATATGTGCCGACACTATATGGACAGAATGGCCAAAATTAAGATTGACTACGATTCGTGTCCCGATATAGAAGCTCTGAAAAAGGTATTGGTTTGCTTTTTTGAATCGGCACCCGTTTTACATTCGGCATTTATCGACAATCATATTTCACCTTATTGGAAAATTTGCGATTATACCGTTGATGACATACTTTTTATTTTTGATAAGAACGAAAAAGATATGTCGGTTGAAAAATTCTTTTCGCAGGAAATACCGTTAAAAAGCAATGTTCAGCTTAAAATCGGTGTTTTCTTAACAGATTTCGGTTGTACTTTCTGTTATTTGTTTAACCATATGTGTATGGATGGCGGGGGAATAAAAAAGGCAATTTCCGATATTGTGAAAAATTATAACCGCTATGTGTCGGAAAATTTAAGTCCCGTTGATTTTTCTTTCGGCTCACGCTCATATAAGCTGGTTTATAATGACCTCAATGCCGATGATAAAAAGAAAGCCAAAAAACTTTTCAAAAATGTTTCGGGTGAAAATAAATATTTTTTACCTCTTTCCAAAGCGTCTGTTGAGGACGAAAAAGCTTTTATCAGCAGAAAAATTACAAAACCGTTTTTAGACAGACTTAAATGTACGTGTAAAGCAAATGGCTTTACAATCAATGAAGCGGTCATAGCTGCTTATTCTGCCGCCGCTTGTAAAATTTTGCAGCTTTCGGATAATGAAAGGTTTGACATATCCTGTGCTGTCGATTTAAGAAGGTATATTAATGATGTTTCAAAAATCGGTTATGCAAACCATATGTCATATTTCCCGTGCAAAATTAATGCGTGCGGTGATGACATTGCAGGCTTTTTGAAAGAAGCTTCAAAATCCTGCAAAGAAATGAAAAACGATAAATTTTTAGGTCTGCATGGCTTGCCGCTTTTAAACATCGGTTATTCGACTATGATTTATTTGCAAGCGGAATTTATTGTAAAAATGTTTTACAATAATTCAAATCTCGCTGTAAGCAATGTAGGTTTGATTAAAGCCGATGACATTTCTTTTTCCGATGCACGGGCGAGGGAAATTATAATTTACGGTGCGGCAAAAGAAAAACCTTGTACTATCTTAACGGTTGTCACAATGAATGACATTATGAATATGTCAATGTGTGTCCGCTGTAACGAAAATGATAGGCAATTGCTTGAACATTTTTTTGACTTAATAATCGAAAATCTAAATACTGTTTCAAATTTAAAGAACAACTGTGAGGATTAATTTCCTTGCGGTTGTTTTTTTGCCTGAAAATCCGCTGTTAAATATTGACAATTATAAAAAATTGTCATAAAGTATTGAAAAATATTAATTTTATGTTATAATTTAGAAAAAAGACTTGACAAGTTGCGGCGATGGGGCGATAATCTTGACAGACAGACAGACAGACAGACAGACAGACAGACAGACAGACAGACAG
>CAYYRN010000001.1:86518-109521 GCA_964474295.1 uncultured Eubacteriales bacterium | reverse complement strand
AATACGACCTTAAATGGACAATCAATTTTGACAAAATGGGTATTGTTCTTCCGTTCGGCTGCAAGTCGTCATTCACAATCAATTGGTAATTTAGAATTTAAAACTTTTAAGCGGTAATTCTTGCGAATTATCGCTTTTTTTTGCACAAATTATGAATTTATCAAAAAACACTTGCATATATTTGAATTTCCGTTTATAATATCATAGTAACGTTTGGAAATAATTGCTATTGAAAATGCGGAAAGGAAATTTAAAAATGATTTATAATTCACTTGTCATGCTTCTTGACAACAACACAGGTAACAAAAACAGCACGCTTGTTACTCTTCTTCTTATGGTCGGCTTGTTCGCTTTGATGTATTTTACATCGATCAGACCTCAAAAGAAAAGACAAAAAGAAGAACAGCAGCTTCGTGAGAACCTTCAAATCGGTGACGAAATCACAACAATCGGCGGAATTATGGGCAGAATCGTAACAATTAAGGAAGATTCCATCATCATCGAAACAGGTGCTGATAGAGTTAAAATGAGAGTTATGCGTTGGGCTGTTCAGACGAACAACACCGCAACGGAAAAACTCCAGGCTGAAAGAGAAGCCGCAAAGAAAGCTGCCGAAGAAGCAAAACAGGCTCGTATTCAGGAAGCTAAAGAAAAGAACAAAAAAGGCAAAAAAGAAGATTAATTGCATAATTGCAAAATTACCTCCATATCAATTTGATATGGAGGTGTTTTTATGCCAAAAAGCAAAACAAGAAGAAAGAAACAATCCAAAAACAACGAAAATCCACGCACGCAGTTTTTAAAAAGAATATTTCGGGCAAGTTTGTTTTCTGCCGTGCTTTTTTTCGTTTTCCTTTTTATTTTAGCTCTGTTTGTTGTAAAAATCGGGGTTTCCGATTCAATGCAAAATATTCTTGTGTTTTTTATTGCGGTTTTTTCCGTCTTCGCGGGTTCATTTGCGGCACTACATAAAACCCACGAAAAAGGGTTAATCAACGGTACTTTAAGCGCCGTTCCCGTGATAATATTCGTGTGTATGGTTTTGCTTATTTTTATGCATAAATTAGGTCTTAAAACCGTAATTATGTCACTGCTTATGCTTCTCGGCGGAGCTTTGGGCGGAATAGCCGCAGTTAACAAATAGCGTTATCTGATTGAAATTTTCCAATAAGCAATTTTTACTCTGTTGTAAGTGTAAGTTATGTGAAGCTCTCCCTTGAAGCAGGTTATTGCGGGATATGAATATTCGACATCTTCTTCACGTCCGACCTCGGCTTCTTCAAGAGTTAACAAAGTTTTCCACGTTTTTCCGTTATCTTCGGAAGCAGACAGCGTAAGCGGTGTTCTGTCGCCCCAATTTTCGCCTTTCGGGTTTGAAACAAGGTAGATTTTTCCACCTTCCCGTACACAATCTATACCGCTGTTTGGATTTGGCAAACCCGTGTCATAAGCTTCACACCACGTTTTGCCGTTATCGTCTGAATCACTCTTATAAATTTTGCCTTTTGCCGAACGCATAAGCATATGAACAAGTCCCTCGTCATCCTGCCAAAGTGTCGGCTGAATAAGAGGCACGGCTTCCTCGCCTTTGCCCGACGGAACGTATCGTGACATTTCCCACGCTTTGCCGTTATCTTTTGAAATATCGCAAAATGATTTCCATACACCGTTTGGCGGTTCGTGAGATGCCGGAGCAATAAGCGTACCGTCCGCAAGATAAATAGGTTTGTTCTTGACGGGGCCTCGTCCGCCCGACAAATCACCCGAAACAAGCTCTTTCGGTTCCGACCAAGTTTCGCCGTTATCTTCCGAATAAGTAACATAGGTTTTCCAAACAAGCTTTATTTCTTTTCCGACCTTGAAGTAAAGTGCCGTTCTGCCGTCATCAAGTTCAAAAAGCACGGGATTCCAATGCGGTATGTTTCTGTCAACACTTATTCTTTGAGCCGCACTCCACATACCGTTTTTTCTTTTGGCGACAAAAATATCCACATCATCTTTTCCCTCTTTGCTTCCGCCGAACCAAGCTGCAAGAACCTCGCCGCTTTTTAAAGGCAACACCGTCGATGCGTGACAGTTTTCGGTAGGTGTCCCCGCTTTGTTTATAAATTCCTTTTTAGCTGTAATTTTCATAATTTCACCTCATATTTCGGGAGGCAGGCACTCTATAAATGAAACTTTACCCTCAACCGTAAACGAAACCGTTTCTTTGGGGATGAAAATGCAGTCGCCTTTTATAATGTCTATTTCCCCGTTTGCCCATTTGATTTTACCTTTTCCGTCAATCACCGAAAAAGAAGACGGTCTTTCCGCTTTTTCCCTCGTATATGATTTAAAAACGTCAAACCGTTTAAGAGAGAAATACGGGGTTCTCGAATAAGGTATGTGCGTTGTGATTTTGTAATTTTCGTTCTGCTCGTCCGTTTCGGGTTCAAGCTTGTATTTTGCGATTACTTCATCAAGCGTAAAATTATCATAATGAAAGCAATCAAACATTTTATCGTAGCCGATTCCCTGATGAATGAGGTTTTCGGGATTAGGTTCGCCTGCGGAGTTAAATTTTTCCATACTTATTGTATAATCGGTAGGTTCCTGAATTTCAAGCAGCAAGCAGCCCGAACCTATGGCATGAGGACAACCGCCCTCTATTATGTAAACTTCACCGGGTTTGACACGAATTTTGTGCATACATTCATCCATACCCTTAATGTCCTGCTTTTCAAAAAGCTCACGCCATTTTTCCTTTGTGACACCTTTTTTGAATCCCATAAGAATGTAGGGTTCCTCGCCGTTTATCACCCTGCCGTCAAGAATATACCACGCTTCGGTTTTACCGTAATCCGACTTAAAGAACTCTTTTGCGGCAATTTTATCGGGGTGGCACTGAACGGGGAGCTTTTCTGCCGAATCGAGAAATTTTGCAAGCACTCCCAAATTTTTGCCGAATTTTTCAACGTGTTCTTTGCCGAGATAGCCTTGCGGATTTTCTTCTATCAAATCTTTCAAATATCTTTCACTGCCGTCCGAAAGAACAGCCGTACTCAGTCCCTCAAATTCGGGTTTACCATCCCTTTCGGGGTTTACGGCAACAACGGTGCTTGCAAGCCAATCTTCGGGGAAAAATCCGTCTGTCGGGTTTTCTTCGTTTCGCATAACGTCAATGAGCTTTCCGCCCGTATAGCACCGCCAGCAACGGTTGTATTTTGTTTTAAGAGGGTATAAGATTTTCATAACAAGACCTCACTTGATTTACTTTTTTTCATTTTCTCACAGATAAATAAAAAAATCAATAGAAAACATTTAAAAACAAAAAGATTTATGATACAATTGTTTCGGTGATGAGTATGATTTTTAAAAATGCCGAAATTTTAAACGAAAACTTTGATTTTGTCAAGGGGAACCTTGTTACCGAAAACGGCAAAATTTCGGGGATAGAAATTTCTGCCGATATTTCCGACGGCATTGATTGTTCGGGATTGAAAATTCTTCCCGGATTTATCGATATCCACATCCACGGCACAAGCTCGGCGGATGTTTGCGATGCAAAACCCGAATCGATACAAAAAATTTCCGAGGCTCTCATTCGTCACGGTGTTACCTCATTTTGCCCCGCAACCATGACACTGCCGTATGAAGAACTAAAGCTTATTTTCAAAACCGTTTCGTCGGAAACGGGCAGGGAAAAAGGTGCTTACATTCACGGAATAAATATGGAGGGGCCTTACATTTCCTTTGCAAAAAAGGGTGCGCAAAAGGGTGAATACATAAGAAAACCGAACATATCCGAATTTAAAAAGCTCAACGAAATTTGCAAAATTTCTCTTGTTGATATTGCACCGGAGGAAGATGAAAATTTCGCCTTTTCAAAAGCCGCTTCAAAAATTTGCACTGTTTCGGCGGCTCATACCGCTGCCGATTGCAAAACCGCCGCAGAGAGCTTTAAAAACGGAATTACACACGCAACGCATCTTTTTAATGCTATGACGGGCATTTCCGCACGGGTTCCCGGTGTTGCGGGGGCTGTTTTGGATTCGGAAAACGTCCGTGCCGAATTTATATGCGACGGCTTTCACGTTTCGCCGGAAACTTTAAGAATTGCTTTTAAAATTTTGGGAGAGGACAGAACAATTGTCGTGAGCGATTCTATGAAAGCTGCCGACTGTGAAGACGGAGAATACACTCTCGGAGGTCAGACGGTTTACGTCAAAGGCGGCAAAGCCTTACTGGAGGACGGCACAATCGCCGCAAGCACCTCGAACATTTCGGACGAGTTTAAAAATCTTCTTTCTTTCGGAATAGATTTTAAGCAGGCAATTAAATCCTGCACTATAAACCCCGCAAAAGCCATAGGTGCAGACAAGATAACAGGCTCGATAGAAAAAGGAAAGTTTGCCGATTTGCTGATAACGGATGAAAACTTTAACATTAAACACGTGTTTGTAAAAGGCAAAAAGATTATATAAAAAATTATAATCTCCGTAATATCTGACAATAATAATTTCAAGTCGGATATTGCGGAGGGATTTTTTTGCAGTTTAATAAAGTTGAAATTTGCGGTGTGAATACGGCAAATTTAAAAGTTCTTAAAGAGAAAGAAAAAATGGAGCTTTTGGCAAAAATAAAGCAAGGCGATAAAAACGCACGGGACGAGCTTATAAACGGAAATTTAAGGCTTGTGCTTTCGGTAATTCAGCGTTTTACAAACAGGGGAGAAAATTTGGATGACCTTTTTCAAGTAGGCTGCATAGGCTTGATAAAAGCGATTGATAACTTTAATGTTGATATGGGCGTTCGTTTTTCCACATATTCCGTTCCGATGATAATCGGTGAAATACGCCGTTACCTGCGTGACAACAATTCCGTTCGTGTTTCCCGTTCAATGAGAGATACGGCTTACCACGCAATGCAGGTTAAGGAAAAGCTTTCGCTTGAAAAGAAAGAAGAACCGACGGTTGAAGAAATCGCTGCGGTTCTCGGTATAAAAAAGGAAGAGGTTGTGCTGGCACTTGAATCAATTGTTGAGCCTGTCAGCCTTTATGAACCGATTTACAATGACGGAGGTGACACAATTTACGTTATGGACCAAATAGGCGACCAGAATGATGACAGAAATTGGCTTGATGAAATTGAATTAAAGGAAGAAATCAAAAAGCTTTCTCCGCGTGAGAAAAAGATTTTAAGTTTACGTTTTATGAACGGCAAAACACAAATGGAGGTTGCACGGGAGGTCGGCATTTCGCAAGCACAGGTCAGTCGGCTTGAAAAAGGAGCTTTAAACAAAATCAAAGGCGAATAAAACAAAAAGGATTTCTTCGGTGCGTTAAGCCAAAGAAATCCTTTTTTCGTTTGTTTAATTACAACAGAGATATTGCATCGCTTATAGTTTTTTCAAAAGCTTCACGGCCGTATTTGTCAACCTCGGCTTTGTTTTTTTCGCCGTGGGTCAAACATCCCGCACCGCCGATACATCCGCCGACACAAGCCATACCCTCGATAAAGTTTGCATCAAGAACGTTTTTATTTTTTCGCATAAGTGCCGTGCGACATTCCTCGATTCCGTCACAGGAAACGGCTTTAAGCTCAAAATCTATGTTCTGCTCTTTAAGTCCCTGTGCAACCGCATCGGAAAGACCGCCCGAACGGGCAAAAATTCTGCCGAAATATGACGCATTCTCCAAAACATCCTCTTCAAGCTCCGTTATGTCGATATCACGGCTGTCGAACAATGCCTGAAGCTCCTCAAAGGTCATTACCGCATCAACGTAAGGCTTAACCGAATCAAGCTGTGCTTCGGCTTTTTTAGCCGTACACGGCCCGATAAATATTACCTTGGCATCGGGTGTTGTTTCCTTTATATATTTCGCAAGCTCCGCCATAGGAGAAAGATTGTGGGAAATAAGATTTTCAAGTTTCGGGAAAGCGGATTTTATATATGACACAAATGCAGGACAGCAGGAGCTTGTAAGGAATCCTTTTTCAGCCAATTCTCTTGATTCCTTATGAGCCACCATATCCGCACCGAGAGCAGCCTCGACAACCGTAAAGAATCCGAGTTTTTTCAACCCCGATATAACCTGACCGAGCTTTGCGTACTTAAACTGGCTTGAAATTGAGGGTGCAACCATTGCATAAACCTTATATTTTGAATTGTTTTCGCTTTTCTTAATAAAATCAATTACGTTGAGAATGTACGATTTGTCCGTAATTGCACCGAACGGACACTGGTAAACGCAAGCACCGCACTGTATACACTTTGAATTGTCAATCGAAGCCGCATTATCGTCATTTATGGAAATTGCCTTGACCTTGCAAGCATTCTGGCAAGGTCTTTTTCTGTTGACGATTGCGGAAAAAGGACAAACTTTCGCACACTGCCCACATTCGACACATTTTGATTTATCGATGTGTGCCACGTGGTTGTGGTCAAAAGAAATCGCACCTCTTTTGCACACATCCTCGCATCTGTGAGCAAGGCATCCTCTGCACGAATCCGTAACCTCATATCCCGCCGCCGGACATTCATCGCAGGCAATATCGATAACCTCGATTACATTCGGGTTTTCTTTATCCCCGCCCATTGCGATTTTTACACGTTCCGAAAGTATGGCACGCTCCTTGTAAACGCAGCAACGCATTGTGGAGGTTTTGCCGGGAACTATGGTTTTTGGAATTTCAATAATATTTTCAAGCAAAGCATCGTTCCAAGCTTGATGTGCAACTTCACGAAGCACCTTATACTTCAAATACTGTACTTTTGTATCAAACTTTCTCATTTCAATCACCCTTAAAAATAACTTACTTTTATTCTCTTGCCCATTTGCTTCAGACATTTTGACAATTCTTCGACAAGATTCATTTTAATGCTGAAATTGATGGGCAAATCGGGGTTTTGATGTGCGGGATTTATTGCTCTGCCCACATAAAAATTTATATCCGTTGCTTCTTCAAAAAGAAGCCTGCTGATGAGTGCCGCACCGTCACGCTTAAAGCTCCAGTTCTCATAATGGATGTTTTCACCGAGGTAATCTTTCGCATATTCGAGAACCCTGTTTACCGTTATAACGCCCTCCGTTACAAGGTCAACGCCTTCTATTTCGGCAATGGGAGGAACATCGGAATGTTCAAAGTTGAGGCTTGCTTTGAGCGGTTTGCCCAAATACTTTGCGGCAATGGATGACGTTGTACCTCCGCAGATAATATGCTTGCCCTCCTTTGAAAAGAAAAGCGACATCATCCTGTCACAGTCATCCCTGTTGGACGGAGGCCCGAAAAGAATGTTCATCGGCTCTCTTTTACGTATTCTCACAACACACGCAGTCGCATCGTCACCCGGTCTGCCGCCGTAAAGCTTGTTGCACTCGTCAACGAGCATAGTTGACAAATTTTTTGCAGTGTATCCTGCCGGCACAAGCGTTTCCATAAAGGAAATGATATCTTCACGCTTCCAGCCGAAGTTATACGCAAGTCCGATTCCCGCATGGGGACAGCCGTCACTCATTGCAATAAAAATATCGTTTTCACGAAGACTGATTACCGATTTGAAAATTGTCTTGCCGCCGATGTTCATTTCGGTTTTCGGATAATCATAGTTCACACCGTCCCTGAGGACGATTACCTGCGGGTTATCATATTGAATAATTTCGACAATTTCATTATTCAGCAAGTGCATAATGGTAAATGTGGAATATGCCACGCCTCTTACCGAACACACGGGAAGCGTTGCGGCAATTGTGGAAACGCACTCCTCAATCGGAAGTCCCTCTGCCATCATTGTCGATATAATTTTAGATGTCAAGGTCGAAAGAATACTCGCCTTAACTCCGCTTCCCAACCCGTCGGCAAGAACGATAACGGAGGTGTTTTCGTTTTCTTCGACAATATCCACGTGATCTCCGCAAAGCTCTTCACCGTAATGATTTATACTTTTATATCCGATTTCCGCACATAAATCATTCATCAGCAATTGACTCCTTCAATTTAGAAAGTGCAATTTTTGTTTCCGCCGCCGTTTCACCGAGAAGCGAAGCGATTTCCTGAACAATACGCATCTGCTTATCAACAACCTTGTCGGCAACTTCTATTGTTTGGCGGCTTATGTTTTCTTTCTTTTCACGTTCCTTTTCTTCGTCCGTAACATCACGCATAATGCCGATTAAAAGGTGCGAATCACGGTCATAAACCACCGTCTGTTCAACGTAACGCTTATATTCGGCAAGATAAACACGCTGGTCACGCACGTTTCTGCCCTTGTCACGCACATTTAAAAATGTTGTCGGGTCAAGCACACGAACAACCTGATCTCCGAGAATATCCGAAGCGGAACGTATGTTCATAATTTTCCTTGCTGCGGCGTTAATTTGCTGCACCTCAAGCTGCTCGTTGAGAACTATCAAGCCGTTGGGCGTGTTTTTAACTATCGTGTCGGAGAAGCTTTCCGCTTTATCTTTGAGGTAAGGCAGACACATTGAAATTTCAGCCTTTCCCTGACAGATTGCGATAGCCTTTTCTCGGCAAGTATTGTAGCCGCAGGTTCCGCAGTTAAGCTCGTCGGATTTTTTGAATTTGCCCATTTGACGCAGGATATTGCTGATTTCCGTTTCCGAGGGTTGTGCCAGCTTATGCTCGATATATGAAAAAGTCTTTTTCAGTTGAGTTGCCTTAGGCTGTTCAACCTCAAAATCTCGGCTTCCGGCAAAATTCGCAATGGAAACGTAATCTTGAATTGCGGAATGGTTATATTTTTCCATAACGGGGCCGCCGACACAGCTTCCCACGCAAGCGGACATTTCAATAAAGCATTTATGGATGTTTCCGCTTTCTATTTCTCTGAGTGCGTTCATACAGTTTTCAACGCCGTCCAAAGCAATATAGGTATAGCCCGGTACATCCTGTGCCATAGTTTTAAGCACACCGCCTGTTGTCGGGAAAAACCTTGCTCTGCCGTATTCACCGTCTTCATCCGCTTCTTCCTCAAGAGATATGTGCGCCTCTTTAAACCACTGCGTAAGCTCCTCAAAAGTAAGCACTGCATCAACGTAACCCTCGTAATACTCGGCTTCGTCCTTTTTTGCAACGCAAGGCCCGATGAATACCGTTTTTGCGTTGGGGTAACGTTTTTTGATATCCTGACAGTGAGCCTGCATAGGCGAAAGCACATCCGCAAGGTATTCCAATGCGGCGGGGAAATATTTTTGAATCAAAAGATTTATCGAATGACAGCACGATGTGATAATGACATCCCTGTCTTCTTCCTTAAGCATACGCTCATATTCCGTTTTTACGATTGTGGCACCGAGTGCCGTTTCCTCGGCATCGAAAAAGCCGAGTTTTTTAAGAGCTTTACGCATAGCGTTTATGCCGATGCCCTTATAATTTGCCGCAAAGGAGGGTGCAAGGCTTACAATAACGGGGTCGCCCGAACTTAATAAAACCTTTGCCTTTTCCGTTTCGTCAACTATTTCTTTGGCATTTTGCGGACAAACAACAAAGCACTGACCGCAAAGAATACATTCGTTTCCGATTATATGTGCCTGATTGCCCGAAAAACGGATAGCCTTAACGGGACAGTGGCGAATACATTTATAACAATTTTTGCAGTTTGATTTTTTAAGCGTCAAACAGTTTGACATATCCCGTTACTCCTTTTCCGCATTAATTTTATCCAAAACGTTTTCTTTGAAAAAGTCTTTGAACGATTCTTTTGTAACACCGACATGAACATCATCATCTATCTGAACGGTTACACCAACACGATTACACCTGCCGATACAGAAACTGCCGGCAAGTGTAACCTCGTCTTCCAAATGATAATCTTCAACGGCTTTTTGAAAAAGCTCTACAATTTCGGGAGAGCCTTTCAGGTGGCATGAACTGCCAACGCAAACCTGAATTATCATCATATTTATTATACCTTTCCGATAACGTTTTCCTTAAAGAAATCATTAACCGTGTCGGGAGTTACCGAGTAAAAGCTGTCATCCACGGTAACGCAAACACCCTTTTGACATTTACCCATACAGAAAGTTCCGCCGAGTTCAACCTTGTCGCCCAAATTATTTTCGGAAATAAGATATTGAAGCTGTTCCACAACCTGACGTGAGCCTTTGATATGGCATGAGCTTCCGATACAAACCGTAATTTTCATTTACATCTCTCCTCTTATACAGAAACGGATTATTCGTAATCCACAACATTTACCCAAGAAAGAAGGAATTCACGTTCTTTCTCGTTGCCTTTGACCGACTGTGATGCCGCTACAATCGGCATCCATTTTTGAACATACTGCTTTGCCGTATTGCTCTTTTTGCAGAACAAATCAAGGTATTTCTTTGCACCGTCTATATCGCCGCCGAGCCAGAACAGAAGGTACGTTCTTGCCGCATCTGCCGATGCGTTGCCCTGCGTTGCGTGTGACCAGTCAAGGATGAACGGTGTTCCGTCTTCGGAAATTATGATATTGGAGGGGTTGAAATCGCCGTGACAAACCTTGTTGTGCTTGGGCATACCCTCAAGACGTGTGTGCAAATCGTAGCGTGTTGTGGCATCAAGCTCCGACTCTTTGATTTTTCTGTTCATTTTGTCTTTGAGCTTGTTGAGCAAAGGACTTGTTTTAGACTGAACCTCAATCTGCAAATCAACAAGAAGCTCCAAATACTCGTCTTTCTTTTCGGGTTCTTCCTCCATAAGCTGTGCCAGAGTTTTGCCCTTAATATATTCGGAAACGATTGCCCATTTTCCGTCAACCATTGTTACTTCGAGAACCTTGGGAATGTTAAGTCCCGTTTCCTCTATTCTTGCCTGATTCAAGGCTTCGTTGAGAACGTCAGCCTTTGAATAATCGGAATTGAAAACCTTAACGCACTTGTCGCCGTCACGGTAAATCGTTTTACTGTTTCTTACTGCTATTACTCTGTCAAGTTTCATTTTTGTTTCCTTCCTTTCGGTACAATTATGCTTTCTTGCCTTTGCGGTATGCCTTTTTTACTTCATCGGTCTTAAAATCGCTTGAAATATCGTCAGCCGTGGGCATATCAGGTTCAACAAAATGCTTTCCGTAATAAGCATTGAGATACATTTCTTTAATTTCGCTCATAAGGGGATATCTGGGGTTAGCACCCGTACACTGGTCGTCAAATGCCTGTTCAACCATTTCATCAAGGTTTTCGAGGAACACTTTTTCGTCAATGTTGTAATCTTTAATTGTTTCTTTAATTCCGACTCTTGCTTTAAGGTCATTGATTGCCTTGATAAGACCTTCGAGCTTTTCGCTGTCGCTGTCGCCCTTAATTCCGAGGTAATCGGCAACTTCGGCATAGCGTGCGAGTGTGTGGGGATGGTCATACTGTGAGAATGTTCCCATTTTTACGGGAGCTTCCGCTGCGTTGAAGCGAAGAACTTCTTCAATCATCAATGCGTTTGCAACACCGTGAGGCAAGTGGTGGAATGCACCGAGCTTATGAGCCATTGAGTGGCAAACACCGAGGAAAGCATTTGCGAAAGCCATACCTGCCATTGTTGCGGCGTTGGCCATTTTTTCTCTGGCTTCAATATCTGTCTGACCGTTATCGTAAGCGGCGGGAAGATATGTGAAGATTGTCTTGAGAGCTTTAAGTGCAAGACCGTCCGTGTAATCCGTTGCCATAACGGAAGCGTAAGCTTCAAGAGCGTGTGTTACGGCGTCGATACCGGAAGCCGCAGTCAAGCCTCTGGGTGCTGACATATGGAAATCGGTGTCGATAATTGCCATGTTGGGAAGAAGCTGATAATCGGCAAGGGGATATTTAACACCTGTTGATTCATCCGTGATAACGGCAAAGGGAGTAACCTCCGAGCCTGTACCTGCCGATGTGGGGATTGCGATGAAGTATGCCTTTTCGCCCATTTTCGGGAAAGTGTAAACTCTCTTTCTGATGTCGATAAAGCGCATTGCCATATCCATAAAGTCAGCTTCGGGATGCTCGTACATAACCCACATAATTTTTGCGGCATCCATTGCCGAACCGCCGCCGAGAGCGATGATGGTATCGGGCTTAAATGCAGCCATCTGTGCGGCACCTTCCTTAGCACAGCCGAGCGTGGGGTCGGGAGCGACGTTGAAGAATGTTGTGTGTGAAATTCCCATTTCGTCAAGCTTATCGGTAATGGGCTTTGTGTAGCCGTTTTCATAAAGGAAAGTATCTGTTACGATAAATGCTTTCTTTTTGCCCATAACATTTTTAAGCTCATCGAGAGCCACGGGCAAGCAGCCTTTCTTGATATACACCTTTTCGGGAGCGCGGAACCAAAGCATATTTTCCCTTCTTTCTGCTACTGTTTTGATGTTTATAAGATGTTTTACTCCGACGTTTTCGGAAACCGAGTTTCCGCCCCAAGAACCGCAGCCGAGTGTAAGTGACGGTGCAAGCTTAAAGTTGTAAAGGTCACCGATACCGCCGTGTGAGGAGGGAGTGTTTACAAGAATACGGCAGGTTTTCATTCTCGAAGCAAATTCGCTGAGCTTATCTTTTTCCGTAACTTCATTGAGATAGATGCTCGATGTGTGTCCGTATCCGCCGTCTGCGATGAGGTGTTCTGCTTTTGAAAGAGCGTCTTCAAAGCTTTCAGCCTTATACATAGCAAGAACGGGCGAAAGCTTTTCGTGAGCAAATTCTTCGGAAAGCTCAACGCTTTCAACCTCACCGATAAGAATTTTTGTGCCTTCGGGAACTTTTACGCCTGAAAGCTCTGCGATTTTTGCAGCCTTCTGACCTACTATCTTAGCGTTGAGGGCACCGTTTATGATAATTGCTTTTCTTACTTTTTCCGTTTCTTCGGGATTGAGGAAATAACATCCTCTCGAAGCAAATTCCTGTTTAACGGCATTGTAAACGCTTTCCATAACTATAACCGATTGCTCCGAAGCGCAAATCATACCGTTATCGAATGTTTTGGAGTGGATAATAGAGTTTACCGCAAGGAGGATATCGGCTGTGTCGTCGATAATTGCGGGAGTGTTACCTGCACCTACGCCGAGTGCGGGTTTGCCGCTTGAATAAGCAGCTTTAACCATACCGGGGCCGCCTGTTGCGAGGATGATATCAGCCTCTTTCATAACGGTGTTTGTCATATCAAGCGAGGGAATATCAATCCAATCTATAATGCCTTCGGGAGCGCCCGCAGCCACAGCAGCCTCAAGAACAAGCTTTGCCGCAGCGATTGTGCTGTTTTTTGCTCTGGGGTGGGGAGAAATAATAATAGCGTTTCGTGTTTTAAGTGCGATAAGGCACTTGAAAATTGCCGTTGATGTGGGGTTTGTTGTGGGAATAACCGCAGCGATAACGCCGATAGGTTCTGCGATTTTCTTGATTCCGTAAGCCTTATCTTCCTCAATTACACCGCAGGTTTTTGTATCCTTGTAAGCGTTGTATATATACTCTGCCGCATAGTTGTTTTTAATAACCTTATCTTCAACAACACCCATACCGGTTTCTTCAACCGCCATTTTTGCAAGAGGTATTCTTGCTTTGTTTGCAGCCGAAGCTGCGGCAAGGAAAATTTTATCAACCTGCTCCTGAGTGTATGAAGCGAAAATTTGCTGTGCTTTTCTTGTGCGGAGAATTGCTTCTTCAAGCTTTTCTACGCTGTCTACGATTTCGTAAGTCTTGTTTTCCATCATTATCCTCCTAAATGTTCACTGTTTTGAGATTGTTATTATTTTAACACACTTCTGTCGGTTTAGGAAATACTAAAATGTTTATCCGGGGTTATAATTTTTGATATACCCCGTAAAATTACCGGTAAAATGGCTGAAAATTAAGCATTTATTGAAAATTTTATATGTGTTTTCGCTTAGATTCACACAATTCGGTAATAAATTTTTTGTCAATATTAGTCAACTTATATCCGTTTCGATATATCAAAACATCCTTATAGACTTTTTTATTGTCCACGCACTTCTTTTGAACAAGGTTATACCTCTTTAACACTTTTTCGGGTGCAGGCGACACCCACATAAAGGTTTCGGGATTTTCGGAAAGCAAATCAAACTGGCTTGCTCTTTCAAAAATGAAAATCCGTCGGTCTATGTTGTCGGGCAGCTCCTCCTTTACGACTTTCGCCAACGGAAGCAAAGGAACGTACGGGTCAGCGTGTGCGATTTCGATATACCCTCTTAAATCGTCAAACGTTATTTCTTCTTTTTGAGCCAAAGGACTTTCGGCACTCATTATAAGACTGTAAGTAAACTCGGTTACCATTTCGTAGCTTAAACCTTTTTCTTCGAGCATTACTTTGAAATACTTATCGTAATTTTCCGCATAACGGATTATGCCGAGCTTGTAATCATGGTTTAAAATGTTGTTTACTGCTCTTTGTGAGTTTGTTTCCTTATAAAAAATTTCGGCAGGCTCATCCGAAAGAGTCTTTGAAAATTTGGCAAAAGCTTCCGAAATATAGCAGGCTCTCGGAACGGAAATCGAAAATTTCTGTTTTTTGGAAATTCCCTTTTTATACATTTCGTCAACCTGCTCGATTTGTTTGAGAATATCTTTTGCGTAACCGATAAACTTTTCTCCTTCGGGAGTAAGGAACATTCCCTTTGCGGTACGTTCAAAAATGGCAATTCCCAAATCGGCCTCAAGCTCTTTAATCGAACGGCTCAAATTAGGCTGTGCGATAAGCAACGTTTCCGACGCTTTGTTCAAAGAACCTGCTCTTGCCACTTCAACCGCATATTTCATATGAAGAATATTCATCCGTAAGCCTCCCTCAGACGATACAGTCGTACTTTTTTGCAGGTTGATTATACCGTCCGAAGAAAATTATATCACAGGTTATCGAATTTATCAATCAGCAGTTTTTACAAGCTTCACAGACATTTATTATATAATATGAAAGTATCTGAGTAAAAAACAAAGATAAAAGATATAAAAACGGAGCTGTAAAAACTTGTGTTTTTACAGCTCGCATCTAATTCGGTTTACGCTTTTTTATTTCAGTTTTAAATTCAACTTTTTGCTTGCCGCCCTGACCGAAAAATATACGGCAAACCAAATGATAAAATACGACACAACAAAAATCAAAGTGAAGATTATAATAATATTAATGTTAAAAGGTATCCAGGAGTTAAGAATGTACGTTCCCGTGTACGCTGCGTAAACGATTGCAAAATGGCACAGGAGCGATTTCGGAACAGGCCAGCTTTCAATTTGATTGAACACACTTGCTCCTGCTTGCAGGAAAGCCAAAAAATAAGTTGTGATGATTGCCGTGAAAACTTCACGTCCCGTGAGAGAAAAGCCGCTTTCCGTTTCGGAAATTATCCAATATATCGCTCCCGCAATAATCGGGCCGAAGCCTCCGAACAACAAACCCCTGTGAAGAAAATCTTTAAAATATTTATTCATAGTTATATACCGATCCTTTCTTTTACGTTTTTTAACTGTCTGCGTGAAACATAATCGCTGTATCCGTTTTTGAATTTAACAATGAGCGAACCCGAAACCGACGCATCGAACCTTTGGATTTTTCGGATGTTTGCGATGCAGGATTGATTTATTTTTACAAAGTTTTCCGAAAGCTTTTCCTCAAGGTTATACAGACGGCATTTTAACCGAAATCTGTCATTGCCGAGCAATGCGTAAACCTTATTTTGCTCACTCAAAAAACAGCAGACTTCGTTTAAATCCAGCCGAAACGCTTCCTTGTTTTTATATCCTATAAGTTCGATTGCCTCATCAAAAACAAGACGTTCGATTTGCTCTGTCAGTGAAGTTTTTTTATGTGCATAAACCACCACCTCCTCTTTACGGTCTTTATCGATTATAATTTTACATTCCATTTTTTCCCCTCCTCACAAAACCATATTACACCGTGTTTTGAAATTTTTCAATTCAAAAAAGCCGTTCGGCGGTTTTCATAAAGTAATCGGTAAAAAATCAAAGGATTCTTTTGGCTTTTCGCAATTTGCACCAAAAGAATCCTCTGATTTTATCCTGTCTGAAAATTTTTATTTAACCCATAATTAAAACGCACTGTGGGCATTCCAAATATTTTTTGCATATTCGTTGATTGCTCTGTCTGCGGCGAAAACTCCCGCACCGGCAATATTTTCAAGTGACATTTTGTTCCACTTTTCTTTATCCTGCCATACACTGTCGGAAAGTTTTTGAGCTTTTGAATAATCCGCAAAATCGGCAAGCACCATATACGGGTCGTGGTTGAGAATGGTAGCTGCGATTTCGGGGAATTTTTTGCCGTTTATTCCGCCGAGAATATAGTCGATAACAGCGTGAAGTTCTGCGTTGTTTTGATAATAATTCATCGGCACATAGCCGCTTTGCTGAAGCTTTCTGACTTCTTCCGTGCGCATACCGAAAAGGAACATATTTTCGTTTCCTACAGCTCTGTTGATTTCGACATTTGCACCGTCAAGCGTACCCATGGTTATCGCACCGTTTATCATCAGCTTCATATTGCCTGTTCCGCTTGCTTCTGTTCCGCAAAGCGAAATCTGTTCGCTGATGTCGGCGGCGGGCATAAGCTTTTCCGCCATTGTCACGTTATATTCCTGCATATAAACAACCTTCAAAAGACCGTTTATGGAGGAATCGTTGTTAATCATATCCGCAAGCGAGGAAATAAAGCTGATGATACGTTTTGCCATTTCATATCCGGGGGCCGCTTTTGCACCGAAGATGTAAGTTTTCGGAACCCAATTGCCGTTCGGGTTTGATTTAATGGCAAGGTATCTTGCGAGAATATTGAAAGCGTTCAAATGCTGACGCTTATATTCGTGCAAACGTTTTACCTGAACATCGAAAACGGAGTTGGGGTCAATTGTAATGCCGTTTGTCTGTTTTACAAGCTTTGCAAAATCTGCTTTGTTTGCCGTTTTGATTTTTGCAAGCTCGTCGAGAACGGATGAATCATCGGAATATTTGCGGAGCTTTTCAAGCTCTTCTGCATTGTAAACGTAGCCTTCTCCGATAAGACCGTTAAGCATTTCGCAAAGTCTCGGATTTGATTGGCAAAGCCAACGTCTGTGTGCGATTCCGTTTGTGACATTTTTGAATTTGTCGGGAGTAATGTTGTAAAAGCTGTTGAAAACGGTATCTTTAAGAATCTGACTGTGAAGTGAGGAAACACCGTTTACACTGTGGCAAGCCGCAACGCAGAGATTTGCCATTCTTATAACCGTTTCGTCACCGGAAACAATTGCCATTTCCTCAACCTTGTTTGCATCGCCCGTTGAGTTCCAAACGAAAGAACGGTATCTGTTGTCTATTTCTTTAACAATTTGGTAAATTCTGGGAAGCAACATTCTGAAAAGACCTACGGGCCAACATTCGAGAGCTTCTTTCATTACCGTATGGTTTGTGTAAGCAACGGTTTTTGTGACAATATTCCAAGCGTCATCCCAACCGTAGCCACATTCGTCAAGAAGAATACGCATAATTTCGGGGATGGCAAGTGTCGGGTGCGTATCGTTGATGTGAACGGCTACCTTTTCGGGAAGATTATCGAGTGAACCGTATTTTTTCAAGTGACGGCTGATAATATCCTGGATTGAAGCGGAAACAAAGAAATATTGCTGTTTAAGACGCAAGCTTTTTCCTTCCGGGTGTTTATCTTCGGGATAAAGCACTTTGCTGATAACCTCAGCCATAGCGTTTTCTTCAACGGCTTGAAGATAGTTGCCGTTATTAAATTCTTCCATATTGATTCCGGGAGCCTTTGCCGACCAAAGACGAAGAACGCTTACGCCTTTGCCGTCCTTACCCGCAACGTACATATCATAAGGTACAGCCTTGATTTTTGTCGGGTTTTTAATTTCAACGTGATGATATTTGTTATCCCAAGTGTCAACAACATCACCGCCGAGAAGAATTTCAACGGATTGGTCTTCCTTCTGCGAAAGCCAAACTTCACCGCCCGGCAGCCAATTATCGGGCAATTCGTTTTGCCAGCCGTCAACAAGAAGCTGCTTGAAAATTCCGAATTCGTAAAGAATCGAGTAACCCATAGCGGGATACCCCTGCGTTGCAAGACCGTCAAGGTAGCAAGCGGCAAGTCTGCCGAGACCGCCGTTGCCGAGTCCCGCATCGGGTTCACATTCGTACAGCTTATCAAGGACTATTCCGAAATCCTTTAATGCCGAGTTGAAGGTTTTTGTAAGGTTTAAATTGTACAGAGTGTTTTTAAGCGAACGGCCCATAAGAAATTCCATTGAAAGATAGTAAATTCTTTTTGAATTTGCTTTGTCGGCAACTTCTTCAAATTCTTTTCTGCCGTCACGCATCATTTCTCTTACAATCATTGCCACCGATTTGTAAAACTGCTCGTATGTGGCATCTTCGGGAGTGACACCGAAATAATGTGAAAGATTGTTTGTAATGAGTTCCTGTGCTTGCTTCTTTGTAAGAGCGTATTTCATACTATTCCTCCAAAAATTTATTTAAAAAGTGCCGTTTTTATTGTTTCTGTTGTATATATTACACTAAAAAACGGGAAAATTCAATAGCAAGAACAATATTAATATAGATATATTTTAAAAATTAAAAAAATACGGGAATTTTTAAAAATATATTTTACCTCTTTATTCTGCACAAAATATATAGTATAATACAGTAGGTGTAAATTTTTTAAAGAAAGAGATGAATGATATGAAAAGAAACAGAGTTGTACTTCATATTTGCGGTCAGGATTTCCCAATCGCAACCGATAACCCGATTGCACAGGTAAAACAGCTCGGTGACGAAATCGATTCCAAAATGAGTGAAATCCTTTCGGCAAGCAAAAGGGTAACGTTTGCTCAAGCCGCCGTGCTGACAGCTCTTGAATATGCCGACAGTGCAAAAAAATCGGAAAAAGATATCGAGGTGCTGCGTTCGCAGATTTCGGGATATCTTGCGGATGCCGAGGATTCAAAGTTGAATTTTGAAATTGTAAGAAAAGAAAACGAAAAGCTCAAGGCTGAAATCGAAAAGCTTAAAGCTAAAAAAACGGTAAAATAAGATGAGCGAAGTTTTAGCACCTGCTGGGTCATACGAATCACTTTTGGCGGCGGTAAGATGCGGTGCCGACGCTGTTTATTTGGGCAGCGAAAGCTTTAACGCAAGAGGAAACGCGAAAAATTTCGGCAGGGAAGAGCTTGCCGAGGCTGTTGAATACTGTCATAAAAGAGGTGTTAAGGTGTACCTTACCCTAAACACTCTCATTTCGGACGAGGAGCAGAAAGAAGCGGAAGAACTGATTTCCTTTTGCGGAAAAATCGGAATAGACGCCTTTATAATTCAGGATTTGTCGCTTGTCGAAAAAATCAAGCGTCTTGCCCCCGCCGCTCATCTTCACGCATCAACCCAAATGTCGGTTCAGACATCGGGGGGCATCAACTTTTTGGAAAGCATCGGCTTTTCAAGAGCAGTTGTTCCGAGAGAACTGACTAAGCGGGAAATTGAAAATTTGCGAAAAAATTGCAATATAGAGCTTGAGGTTTTTGTACACGGAGCGTTGTGTATGTCGGTTTCGGGACAGTGCTATATGAGTGCTATGCTCGGCTCACGCAGCGGAAACAGAGGCCTTTGCGCACAGCCGTGCAGACTTCCCTTTAGTGCCGCCGGCAGCGAAAGATATGATTTGAGCCTTAAAGACAACTCGCTTATACCCTACTTAAATGAGCTTGAAGAAATGGGAATTGAATCTTTCAAAATCGAAGGCAGGATGAAACGTCCCGAATATGTTGCGGCGGCAGTTACTTGCTGTAAAAATCGGCTTTTACATAAAACCGACGAAAAAACAGAACAGGCTTTGCGTGCCGTGTTTTCACGCTCCGGCTTTACGGACGGGTATTATACGGATAACCGAAATTCCGAAATGTTCGGCACAAGGCTCAAAGAGGATGTCGTTTCCGCAAAAGATGTGCTTGAATCTCTTTCGCTTTTATACGAAAAAGAAAAAGCAAAATTTAAAATGGATTTTCATTTTAAAATGTGTGAAAACGAAAATGTTTTTCTTAGGGCGGAATGTGGCGGAATATGCACGGAAATTGTTTCGGACTGCAAAGCGGAAAAAGCAATAAACAGAGAAATAACCGAAGCGGATATTGTGCGTCAGCTTTCAAAGCTCGGAGGCACACAGTTTTATTCGGGAAAAATCGAAGCGGATATATCGGCGGGATTGTCCGTACCCCTTTCGGTGTTGAACAAATTAAGACGTGAAGCTGTGGAAAAAATATCCGAAAAAATTCTCGAAAAAAACACACCAAAGGCAACAGACTTTTTGCAGGAAAAAACAGAAACTTTTTTTGAAACAAGGGAAAAAAGAAAAATCGAAAAAACTTATTTGTTTTTTAAAAACGAAAATCAAATTCCCGATAAATTGCCCGAAAAATTCACCGCTGTTTTGCCTTTGAATATTTCCGAAAAGGCTTATGAAAATTTGCTTTCAAGGGGAGAAGAAGTTTGCTGCGATATGCCGAGGGGAATTTTCGGAAACGAAGAAAAAGTTAAAAGCAAAGTAAAAAATCTTCTCGATATCGGTGTTGAAAGATTTTTTTGCGCAACGCTTGATTCTGCGGTAATTGTCAAAAACGCAGGCGGAAAAATTACGGCGGGATTCGGCTCAAACATTTTTAACGGTTTGTCCTTGAACCTTTGGGAAAAGCACTTTGCGGATGAAGCTGTTTTGTCACCCGAAATGACAGTCAGACAGATTAACGGAATAAAAAATAAAATTAAAACCGGAATAATTTGTTACGGCAATCTTCCGCTGATGCTTACGAGAAATTGTCCCGTAAAAAATGTTTTAGGCTGCGATAAATGCAAAAAAAGCGGAAAACTCGTTGACAGAAAAGGCTTTGAATTTGCCGTGGACTGTTCATCGGGAACAAGCGAAATTCTCAACAGTGTCCCGATTTATATTTTTGACGAGCTTTCAAAATTCAAAACACCCGATTTCTGCGTTTTGTTTTTTACAAGGGAAACAAAAGATGAATGTCAAAGCATTATCGAAAAATATATTTTGCGTGAAAAAAGCGATGAGAAATTTACAAGAGGACTTTATTTCAGAGGCGTAATTTAAAGGAAAAAATATCCGTTGAAAAACAAGTGATGTTTTGATATAATTTTTGAGGTTTAATTCTTTGTTTGACTGCGGCAAAGCTTGATAAAAATTGCAGTCGGAAAGGAAATGAAAATATGAATTTCAAGAAAAAGATTTTTTCAAAGCCCGTCATCATTGCCGTGTCTGCGGTTTTGCTTGCCGTGATTGTTTTTGCTTTGACAAGAGTGCTTGGCTTTAAGTCCGTTAAGGTGCCGGAAATTGTAAATATGGATGTACAGCAGGCACAGGAATTGCTTGAAAAATCCGAGCTTACAATTTGCATTACCCGAAAAGAAATAAATGATGAGGTTGATGAAAACACTGTGCTTGAGCAGACACCCGAAGCCGGTGAAAAAGCGGAAAAAGGAAGCGTTGTAAATGTCACGATAAGTGAAAAATCCGTTGAGGTTTCCATACCGGAAGTAAAAAATTACGATAAGGATTTGGCGGTTGAAGTTTTAAAAAACGCAGGCTTTAAAGTCGAGATAGAGGAAGCTTCGTCCGACAAATTTGCTTCGGGGACGGTTATTTCTCAAAGTCAATCCGGCAAAGGACAGACAGGCTCGACAATCACCGTTACCGTCAGCAAAAACGATAAAGAAAAATCCGACAAAACCGTCACCGTGCCGTCCGTTACGGGAAAAACGTTGGCTGAGGCAATTAAATTATTTAACGGCAAGCTGTACATTTCTGTTGTCGAAGAACAGTTCAGCGACAGCGTGCCGAAAGGTAAAATAATCAGCCAAACTCCGCAGTCAGGAGCAAAAGCACCGGAATACACAACAGTCGAGGTCGCAATAAGTAAGGGCAAAGCAAGCGACGTTGAAATTGTAATGCCGTCGGTTGTTTATTTAACAAGGTCGCAGGCAAAGACTACGCTCGAAAGTTTGGGACTTAAAGTTCAAATTAAAAATCAGTACAGTGATTCCGTTGCATCGGGAATTGTAATTTCGCAAAGCATACCTAAGGGAGAAAAGGTGAAAGCCGACACCTCCGTTACAATTTATGTCAGCGTGGGAAAACAGCCGGAGTTTACCACAGTAAATCCTTCGACTTCATCGCAAAAACCGACAACAACCAAAAAGAACGAAAAGACGACAGAGAAAAACAGTTCGCAAAATGTTGTCGAGGAGGAGAAAAAAACAACTGTCAAAGCGACAGAGCTTGCGGGCGAAAGCAAATATACCGCCGATTTCCGAATAGTCCCCGATAAAACCGAGGTTAAAGCAGGGGATGTCATAACTGTCAGCGTAAAGCTTAAAACGAATTACAAAATTGTTGCGGCTTCCGTCCCCGTAATTTACGATTCGAGAGTTTTTGAGCTTGTGGGAACGGATGAAAACAACGTTTCTTCTTTCCTTGATTTTAAAGGCACACTTTCCGAAAATGCCTACAGCACAAGCGGAAACTGGAAGTCCCCCGACAGTATGTATGCGAAAAATTCAAATCAGGAATATTGGACGAGCGATAATGCAAAAAACCGATATAAAATCGCTTTCGCAACGTGGAAAGCAATGCCCTCTCAAGGCACGGTGCTTACCGCACTTGAAAATGAAGAAACAATCGTAACCTTTAAACTTAAAGTAAAATCGAATGTCAGCGACACAAGCGGCAGAATTTTTCTCAGCTCCGACTTCGTGAAAACGGCAAGCTCTCCGCAGGGAATTTTGTTTGCGGGAAGAGCAAAAACAAACGAGATAACAGTGGATTCTATTGTTTCAACAGGGCAGACGATTAATCTCAGAGAAGCAAATGCTTTAATAATAATAAAATAACGGGAGATGTAAAAAATGAAAAAATTTTTGGCAATTCTTTCGGCGGTTGTGATGCTCTTTACTTTGGCATCCTGCGGCGAAAGCGAAAGTAAAGAACAGCAGAAAGAATCGGAGAAAACAAGTGTTGCCGAAGTGACTGCAAATGCCGAG
>CAYYRN010000001.1:0-86418 GCA_964474295.1 uncultured Eubacteriales bacterium | reverse complement strand
ACAGCAGAAAGAATCGGAGAAAACAAGTGTTGCCGAAGTGACTGCAAATGCCGAGGCAAAAACGGAAGAAAAAGAAGAAAACGTTGTTACCGAAGTTGTCACAGACGAAGACGGCGAGACACTTACCGACAAATCCGGCGAAGCAATAACCGAAAAGGTAACGGAAAAGAAGGAAAAAAAGACCGAAAAAGAAAGCAGCACAAAGGCGGAAAAAGTTACCTCGAAAAAAACGTCTTCCGCACCGAAGACGAAAAGCGAAATTATCGAATACGCCAATGCGGCACTCAACAAGGTTAAATCTCAAAAAGCGGGTTACACAAAAAGAGCCGTTATGTCAGTCAACGGAAATGTTGATGGCATACCCTCTTGGCTTATAAGCATTTTCCAAAAAGATAAAACCACGTCTATGTCAAAAGGCGAAAATAATAAGGACGATTTTCCTGCGGCGGGTTATGATTGGTCGTGCAAGCTGAGAGAACAGGATGTTGAAAGTGCGGTAATAAACGTCAGCGGAAAAACATATGATATTATGATTAAGCTCGGCACGGAAAAGAATCCCGCAAAAGGAACGGCAAGCAGCTACGGCAGAGTAATGTCGGTTATCGATGCCGCGGAAGCTGCGGATTTGGTTCCGGGATTAAGCTATGTCGATATGCTCTATCATGACGGCTACATTCACTTGAAAACAGATTCCGTAACGGGAAACGTTACTTTTGCCGAGCTTTCCGCAACCGCCGATGCAAAAGCGAAAATTGCCGTTATCGGTGAAATTCAGGCAAAGGATATAAAAAGCACGGAAACATATACGAACTTTGTTTGGTAAGATTTTTTAAAATAAAAATATCAGACCTCCGAAAGTCAGAAAAACCTGATTTTCGGAGGTCGCTTTTTTGAAGAAAAATATTAAAATTATTCGCTGATTTCTTTTATTTTGTTTAGCTTTTCAAGGCAGTCGGCACAAACTTTCTGCCCTTTAAATTCAAATATATTATCAACATTTCCGCAGAAAAGGCAACCCGGAGTATGCTTTTTCATAACAATTTTGTCGGAATCCAAAAACAGTTCGAGATTTGTTTCGTTCGGGATTATTCCGAGAATTTTACGCAATTCCTTAGGGATAACTATTCTGCCGGCTTCATCAACGAATCTGAGGTAATAATTGTTTTTCATTTTGTATTCTCCTATTTTATTATAATTTATCGTTTGTATTGTGTCTTCAACAACAAACAAATAGTACCATAAATTGACAATTTTGTCAAGCGTTAGATTAAAATTGTAACCTTTTGACATTTTTTTGTTAGCATTAAAAGAAAAACAAATAATATATATTAAGCAGAAGCTTTCAGGCTTATGTTCGGAGATGGTATGAATGATGAATTACATATGGGGCGGGATGATAATTTTTTCGTTTATTGCCGCCGCATTTTCGGGAAATATGCAGGAGCTGTCCGATTCGATAGTAAGCGGAGGTCAGGATGCGATAAACCTCGTTGTGAAATTGATTGGGATGATGTGCTTGTGGGGCGGAATAATGAAAATTGCCGAAAAAGGCGAGCTGACAAAAATAATTTGCAGGCTTTTGGGGCCGTTTTTTTCGCTCATTTATAAGGATGTCGATAAAAAGTCAAAAACGGCAGAGGCAATGTCGATGAACATAACGGCAAATCTTTTGGGGTTGGGCAATGCGGCAACACCGCTGGGGCTTGAGGCGATGAGAAGGATGCAGCAGGCAAACCCCGACAAAAGCAAGGCAACGGACGATATGGTCGTTTTTGTTGTGATGAATTCCGCCGCAATGCGGCTGATACCGACAACCGTTGCAACGCTCAGAACGCAGTTCGGCAGCGAAAGTCCTATGGAAATTATACCGGCAACGTGGCTCAGCACTTTTTTGTCGCTCACTGCGGGAATATTGACGGCAAAAATAATCTCGAAAGCGGCAGGAAAAGAAAAAGTCGGAGTTTTCGATTTTCGCAAGCCTTTAAGGAGTAAAATGAAATGAAAACAGCGGGTGCGATTGTTTTGCCGCTTGTTGTGGCGGCGATAGTAGGTTTCGGACTATTTAAGGGTGTTAAAATTTTCGATTGTTTTTTGGAGGGTGCAAAAGAGGGGCTTGTAACCGTAAAAAATATTTTGCCGTCGATTGTCGGACTTGTTGTGGCGGTGAGTATGTTGAAAGCTTCGGGCGGACTTGACATAATTGTTAAGGTTTTGTCGCCCGTTTCAAAAATCACGGGAATACCGGAGGAAATAATGCCTCTTGCGGTGCTGAATCCGATTTCCGGCGGCGGTGCGCTTTCGATGTATGAATTGATACTTAAAGATTACGGGCCGGATTCGTATCTCGGCAGAGTTGCTTCCGTTATGATGGGTGCTACGGAAACAACTTTTTACGCAATTGCCGTTTATTACGGTTCGGTTGGAATAAAAAAGACAAGGCATACCGTAATAGCGGGACTTATGGCAGACTTTACAAGCTTTGTGGCTTCTGCGTGGACGGTAAGAATGTTTTTCGGGAGTTAATTATGGTAAATTTTACAATTGTTTTGCGGCAAAAAAAGAAAAACCGTTTCGGAAGAAAAAAGAAAAAAACAGGCAGGAAAATTTATTATTTTCTGCCTGTGATTTTAATTATGGTAACTGCAATTGTCGCCTCTTTTTTTATCGGTGACGGTAAGACGAAAACCGAAAAAGAATATGATGCGGACAGCATCGAGGTTTTCAAAAAAACGGATGATTATTCCGTTTACTATATGCCGATTGTCGTGAATGAATTTTATTCTTACGAACAGGGGCAGGGTTTGGAAAACGAAATGCTCGTAAAGCTTGCCGTGTGGTCGATTATTTTAAATGAAGACACGTCGGAATACGAGGCGTTTGAGGGTAAGCTTGTAATTGACGCACAAGAAGTTGCCGCAAGGGTAAAAACACTTTTTTCAAAAAAGGTAAGCTTTGAAAACACTTCGGCTAAAGGTGAAAATTACGAAATAGAGTATGATGAAACAACCGATAATTATATTGTACCGGTTCTCGGTTTTTCGCCGGAATATTCGGGTGTTCTCGAAAGCGTTACGGTACAAAACGGAAAAACGGTTTTGAGAGTCGGGTGTCTGAAAAGCGAAAGCTTTAAGCAAGACAGCTCCGGGAATACGGTTCTTCCCGAAGCCGAAAAAACAATTGTTTTGGTTTTGCACAGACAAAACGGAGAGCTTTATATCGATGAAATTTCCGAGGAATGAAAACGTCCCGTTGTTTTGATGCGTTCGGAGTAATCGACCAAGTAGGTTTTTTTACCGATAAATCTTACCGTCATCCCTTTTTGCTTTTGCAGGTTCAGGGAATGTAAAATTGATGATGATTTTTCGTTTTGTTCTTTGTGCGGCAAAAGAAGATGCCGCAGTTCTAACGGGACAAGCTCCGATTTTTCCGAAAAATAAAAGTCGCTCAATAAAATTTCATCGAATTTTTCACAGTCAATGCTTACATATTTTTTGAAAAAAAGATGAAGCAAGTTGAAAATTTCTTTTGTCGAAACGGATACAAAAGAATTGCCTGTTTCTTGAAAAAATTCTGTAATTTTTTCAAACATTTCAAACGCATTTTCAAAATATTTTTCAAGCTCGTTGAGTGTCAAAACAAAGCGCTGCGAATTATATATTTTTTCAAAAACGTCTTCAAATCTTTTCAGTTTCAATATTTCTTTGTGCGGCATTTTGTTGTTGCACAAAATTTCATACGGAGGAAAAGGCGAAAAAGCATAGCCGTAATTATCGGAAATTTCAACCATCCTTGTGCCGTGCAAAAGCTTCAAAAATCCGAGTTGAAGTTGATGGGATTTTATTTTGTAAACGTCATTGAAAGACTTTTTAAATCCGTCAAAGCTTTCGTTCGGCAATCCGATAATTAAATCCGTATGGATGTTTATGTTTCCGATTTTTACAAGCTTTTCGCAATTGTTTAAAACCTTGTCGGTGTTTGTTTTTCGGCAGCTTAATTCAAGCGTTTTATCATCAGTTGACTGTATTCCGATTTCAAGCTGAATCAATCCTGTTTTTGCACGGCTTAAAAGAGAAATTAATTCGTCATTAAGCAAATCGGCGGCGATTTCAAAATGAAAATTTATATCACATTCCGAAAAACTTTCGATAATATATTCCCATATTTCATATGCTCTTTTTTTATCCGCATTAAAGGTTCTGTCAACGAATTTTACCTGTTTTACTTTGTGTAAAACAAAAAATTCAAGTTCTCTTTTAACACGCTCCAAAGGAAGAAACTTTACACCTTTTTCGGCAGAAGAAAGGCAGTACGCACAAGAAAACGGACATCCTCTCGAAGTTTCGTAGTAAACTATTCTGTTTTCAAAAAGCGATATGTTTTCTTCGTCATACGCAAAGGGGATTTCGTCAAAATTACAGTCTTCGATGTTGTCCGTTTTGCCCGTTGTGATAAAAGAAAAAAATTTCTTTTCGCCCTCTCCTCTTATAATAAAATCGTAGGTGCTTTTGTCAAACATCGGATGATTTTCCACATACGAAACTTCGGGGCCTCCGAGAATGACGGCGGTTTCGGGAGAAATTTTTTTGATTATTTTGCAAAGCTTTGCAACGTATTCGCAATTCCAAATATAAACGGAGAAAGCAACGGCATCCGTCTTTTCGGAAAATATTCCGTCAAGAATATAATCAAGCGTATCGTTGACGGTAAATTCTTTGATGATTAATTTTTCTTTATCGTATCCGTTTTCAAACGCATATTTTTTTAAAGAATGAACGGCAAGGCAGGAGTGTATGAATTTTGAATTTAAAGCGCAAAGTAAAACTGTGGGATTATTCTTCATTTATTTTGTACACCGCCGGTTTTTCCAAATTAACATTTCCTCTTGCGGAAATTATGACAATTCTTATGTGGTCGCTTTTTTGCATATCAAAAGTGCAAATTCTTTTATGACCTACGCACGTTCCCTCAAAAAATTGGAGCTTCCAAATTCCGAAATCGTTCTTTGAATAAATCGCAAAGTTTTCGATACGCTGACCTTTTGAAATGTCTTCTTTGAGAACAATGCAGTTAAATTCCGTTTCTTTATCGAATTTCAAATCGTAGCTTGCCTGAGTATTGTTTCTGTCTTCGGGACAATCCGAAAATGAGGCGTTTTCGGCAAGATTTTCTTTAAAAGAGTTTCTGATTTTTTCACCGAGCTGATGAAGTCTTTTTTCGTCACGCTCATCTATAAGTCCGTCCGGCGTCGGCGGAACATTCAAATGGAAACAGCAGTTTGCACCCACCGTGTTAAGGTAAGTGTTCCAAAGCCTTTCGAGTGAGTGAGGTTCTTCCTCCTTGTGGTAGAACCAACCGGGACGGATTGACATATCAACTTCACCCGGACAAAACGAAAGTCCCTTTGAATACATAATGTTGGAAAGTGTGCCGATTTCCGCATCGGTGTTGTAGATGTATTTAAGCTCGCCGTCAACAAGAGCGCCGTCTGTTTGCTTTTGTGCCAAAAAAGCAAGCTCATGCGGTACAACCGCCCATTCGCTGTGACGTGCCTGTCCTGATTCGTTGCCGCACCAACGCACGTCGGGGCCGTGGTCATTGAAAATCGTTGCATTGGGCTGGTATTTTCTTATCAGCTCAATATATCCCGGAAAATCGTATTCCTGCTTTTTCCCGTTCGGGCCTTCGCCGCAGGCACCGTCAAACCAAATGTGAAAAATTTCGCCGTAGCCTGTTAAAAGCTCCGTAAGCTGGTTTTTATAATAGGTGTTGTATTCGTCCGTGCCGTAAAGCTTTGAGTTTCTGTCCCACGGAGAAAGATAAAATCCGAACTTGAAATTTGCTTTTTTACACGCTGCCGCAAGCTCGCCCACAATGTCGCCTTTTCCGTTTTTATAAGGACTGTTTTTTATGGAATGTTCCGTAAATTTGCTCGGCCAAAGGCAAAATCCGTCATGGTGCTTTGCGGTTATAACAAGGCCGTTCATTCCCGCATCTTTGAAAACTTCGACTATTTTTTCGGCATCGAATTTTTCGGGGTTGAAAATCGACGGACTTTCCGAGCCGTCGCCCCATTCTTTGTCGGTAAAAGTATTAACGCCGAAATGCACAAAACCGTAAAATTCCGTGTCGAACCAATTAAGCTGTCTTTTTGTCGGAACAACGTTTGCCGTGTTCTTTAAAAATGTTTCAAAATCCATATCAAAGCCCCTTTCAATTAATATAATATTACATAATGAGCAAAGCTAAGTCAAGGCTTGTTAAAAAATAAACAAAAAAAGAATATGTATAATTCATTTTTTAGGGTAATCGGGAGAAAATAAAAATAAATATTGATTTTTGGAAGAATTTAGAATATTATATAATCAATGTAAAATGGGGAAGAAGGTTTTTTGCAAAAAAGAAAGAATTATATTTGCAGATAACCAAGGAGGATTTTATACAATGAAAGTACAGTTTACAGAAACGGTTTTAAGAGATGCCAACCAATCTCTTATTGCAACAAGAATGCCTTTTGAAAAGTTCGAGGGAATTTTGCCCGAACTTGACAAAGCGGGTTACTATTCTCTTGAGTGCTGGGGCGGAGCTACGTTCGATTCCTGTCTCAGATATCTTAACGAAGACCCGTGGGAAAGGCTCAGAAAAATCAAGGCTTTGTGTCCGAACACCAAGCTTCAGATGCTTCTTCGAGGACAGAATCTTCTCGGCTACAAGCACTATCCCGATGATGTCGTGAGAATGTTTGTAAAGAAAAGCGTCGAAAACGGTATCGATATTATCAGAATTTTCGATGCGCTTAACGATATAAGAAATATTGAAGTTGCCGTTGACGAAACACTCAAAAACGGTGCAATCGCATCGGGAACAATTTGCTATACACTCAGTCCCATCCACGACCTTGAATCTTATGTAAAGCTTGCAAAGAAAATGGAAAAGATGGGCGTTCAGACAATCTGCGTTAAAGATATGGCAGGTATTATGGGGCCGCAGGACGGTTACGATTTGGTAAAAGCGATTAAGGAAAACGTTAAAATTCCCGTTATCGTTCACACACACAGCACAACAGGTTTGGGCCCGATTACATTGCAAAAGGTTGTCGAAGCCGGTGCGGATGTAATCGATACCGCAATTTCCTGTTTTTCGGGCGGCACGGCACAGCCCGCAACCGAAACTATGGCTTTTGCACTCAAGCAGCAGGGATATGATGTTGACCTCAATATGGAATCGCTTAAAAAAATCAACGATTTCTTTAAACCGTACAGAGAAGAGGTTCTCAAATCGGGACTTCTCAACCCCGTTGTTCTTTCAACATCAACGGATGCTCTTAACTATCAAATACCCGGCGGTATGCTTTCAAACCTCGTAGCTCAGCTTACCGCACAGAACAAACTCGATAAGCTCGATGAGGTTCTTGAAGAAACTCCGAGAGTCAGAAAAGACCTCGGATATCCCCCTCTTGTTACACCTATGAGCCAGATGGTGGGCGTGCAGGCAACCGCAAACGTTCTTGCCGGCGAAAGATACAAAAACGTTTCAAAGGAAATTAAAAACTATATCAAGGGCGAATACGGCAAGGCTCCCGGCAAAATAGATAAGGATGTTCAAAAACTTATTCTCGGTGATGAAAAACCGCTTAAAGTTCGTTTTGCCGACACTCTCGAACCGGGCTTTGAAAAAGCAAAGGCAGAAATCGGAGATAAGGCAAGAAGCGATGAGGACGTTTTGTCTTACATTGCTTTCCCCGCTCAGGCAGAAGCTTTCTTCGACAGCAGAAAACAAAGGGAAGAAAATACTTTCAAATATTCAATCAGGAGGGTTGACTGATGATAGGTCAAACATTGGGTCTGTTAACAGGTCAAACATTGCAAACATCGGACGTGCTTATGGTGTGCGTTGTGGGCATTATCGTTGTTATTCTCGAACTTGCTCTTATTGCGGTTTGTATTATGGGCGTGTCAAAGGCAATTAATGCTCTTACAAAAGCTACAAAGAAAAAAATAAAGTCCGAAACTTCGGAAAAGGTCGTATCCGCGCCTGCCGATGTTACAGAAAAGGCGGCATATCAGGTCAAAAAAGCTCCGGAGCTTATTGATGTTGATGAAAAAACGGCAGCCGTAATTATGGCAATTGTCAGCAATGAAAGCGGTATTCCGCTTGAAAGACTTTCTTTTAAATCAATAAAGAGAATATGAGGTAATGGAAATGAAGTATGTAGTTACATTAAACGGAAAAGATTATGAAGTTGAAGTTGCGGAAACCGAAGCAACTGTCGTTAACGTTACGGAATCGGCAATTAAACAGGCTCCGGCTGTGGTTCAGGAACCTGTACAGGCTCAGCAAGTAGCTCCCGTAGCGGTTCCCACAGAGGGGCTCGAAGGTGAAAAAATGCTCGCACCTATGCCCGGAACGGTTCTCGGAGTTAAGGTAAACGTAGGTGACAGCGTAAAAGCCGGCGATGTTGTTGTGGTTCTCGAAGCTATGAAAATGGAAAACGATATCGTAGCACCTTGTGACGGCACGGTAAAACAGATTCTTGTGCAGAAATCTTCAGCCGTTAATACAGATGACCTTCTTGCTGTAATCGGTTAAAAGGAGATTGTGTCCATATGGATATTATTGAAATTTTCAAAGGTATTATAGCGTCATCGGGCTTTGCGGCTCTTGACGTTAAACAGGCGATAATGCTCCTTGTTTCCTTCGTTCTTATGTACCTTGCAATTAAGAAGAAATATGAGCCTATGCTCTTGCTTCCCATTGCATTCGGTATGCTCCTTGCAAACCTCCCTCTTGCAGGTCTTATGGACGACCCGCTCGGACTTATGTCTGTCGGTGAAACGGAAATTGTGGAGGGCGCTCATTGGTATGATTCCGGTGTTTTAAGACTGATTTACGCCGGCGTTAAAAGCGGTATTTTCCCGTGCCTTATTTTTATGGGCGTCGGTGCTATGACGGATTTCGGCCCGCTTCTTTCAAGCCCCGTCAGCCTGCTTCTCGGTGCTGCGGCACAGCTCGGCATTTATGTTGCTTTTGCAATAGCAATCGCACTCGGCTTTACACCCGAACAGGCGGCGGCTATCGGTATTATCGGCGGTGCGGACGGCCCAACGGCTATTTTCACCGCAACAAAGCTTGCACCTGAGCTTTTAGCTCCGATTTCCGTTGCGGCTTATTCGTATATGGCTCTTATTCCCATCATTCAGCCGCCCATTATGAAGCTGCTCACAACGGAAAAAGAGCGTAAAATCAAAATGGAACAGGGCAGAAAAGTAAGCAAGACGGAAAAAATAATTTTCCCCGTTGTTGTAACGGTTCTTTGTGCATTGCTTATCCCGTCAACGGCTCCCCTCATCGGTATGCTTATGCTCGGTAACCTTTTCCGTGAGTGCGGAGTTGTCGAAAGACTTAGCGATACAGCACAAAATGCACTCACAAACATCATAACAATCCTTTTGGGCGTTACGGTAGGTGCAACGGCAAACGGCGAAACCTTCCTTACGTTCAGCACAATAAAGATAATACTTCTCGGACTTTTGGCTTTCTGTTTTTCAACTGTCGGAGGTCTGCTCCTCGGAAAACTTCTTTGTGTTATCACAAAAGGAAAAATCAATCCCCTTATCGGCTCTGCGGGTGTTTCGGCAGTTCCGATGGCGGCACGTGTTTCACAGGATGTCGGAAGAAAATACAATCCTACCAACTTCCTCCTTATGCACGCTATGGGGCCGAACGTTGCCGGTGTTATCGGCTCTGCTGTTGCGGCAGGCTTTATGATGATGCTTTTCGGCTCAAATTAAAAAATTATTAAATCAATCACGGAGCTGTAAAAGCGTAAGTTTTTACAGCTCCGTTTGTTAACTTTTTTTGTTTTTCTTGACTTTAAATATGAAAAAAGGTATTATAGTTTCGTACCAATTATTAACAGAAAGAAAGCATTGCAATGAACATTCTCGTAACATTAAATTCAGGCTACATCGGGCCGTTGAGCGTGATGCTGAAATCACTTATGATAAATGAGCCGACGGAAAAGTTTGACCTTTATGTCGCACATTCTTCCCTGACCGATGAGGATTTTTCGGTTATCGAAAAAGTTACGGACAAAGAAAGAACAACAATTCACAGCATATCGGTGGATCCGTCCTTGCTTGAAGACGCTCCCGTGCTTAAAAGAATTTCAAAGGAAACGTATTACAGGCTGCTTCTTTTGGACATAATTCCCGAAGATGTGGAAAGAATCCTTTATATTGACCCGGACACTGTTATAAACAAGAGCATTTCCGAACTTTATATGACCGATTTCGGCACATCTGTGCTTGCGGCTTCGGGGCATATTGTGGGTTTGCTTGAAAGACTTAACAAAAAAAGACTCGATATGCCGGAAAATTCCCGCTATATCAATGCGGGCGTTATAATGTTCAATATGTCCGAGATGAGGAAAAATTATACCACCCGACAGATTTTTGATTATATCGAGAAAAATATTAAAAAGCTTTATCTTTCGGATCAGGATGTTATAAACGGAATGTTTGCCCGAAAAAGTATATATTTCGACCCGTCCGTTTTTAATTTGGACGAAAAGACTTTTAAGCTTTTTAAATACACGAAAAAAATCGACCTTGATTGGGTTAAGAAAAACACCGCAATAATTCATTACAACGGTTCGGATAAGCCGTGGAACCCCAAATATAAAGGCAAGCTTGCCGACTTCTATTTTTATTATAAGGCGCTTGTTGATGAGGATTTGAAAAAATGACATTATTAAAAACCAAAAAAGCTAAAAAAACGGCGGTAATATCGGCAATTGCAATACTTGCGGCGGCTTTGATTGTTTCTTATTTCACAATAGGCAAGCAGCTTTACTCAATGATTTCCGATAACACCGAATTTCTCAAGTGGCTTAACCGCTTCGGCAAATGGGACGAGGTTGTTTTTGTCGGAATAAGAGCGTTGCAGACGGTTGTGAAATTTATTCCCGCCGAGCCGCTTGAAATAGGTGCCGGCTATGCTTACGGTATATGGGGCGGCTTATTTTACTGTATGCTCGGAACGGAAATAGGCTCTCTTATAATTTTGCTGATAACTAAAATTTTCGGTATGAAAGCCATCAACCTTTTCGTACCGCAGGAAAAAATCGACAAAATAAAGTTCTTGCAGAACGAAAATAAGCTTAAAATGACCTTGTTTTTTGTTTATCTTATTCCCGGAACACCGAAAGACTTGATAACATATTTTGTCGGCAAAACAAAAATCAAAATTCCCGAATTTTTGATAATTACCGGCATTGCCCGCATCCCGTCCATCGTCACGTCAACGTGGTGCGGTGCGGCTTTGGGTGAAAAAAATGTGCTTCTTGCGGCAATTGTTTTTATTGCCACATTTGTCATTTCCGTTATCGGGACAATCTTTTATAAAAAGTTTTTTGAAAAAGAAAATTCCGAAAACTGATTTCCTCTTTTCCGAAAATAATAAAATGTCATATGACACCCGAAACCTACGGAACCGTGAAAACTTCTGTTTTTTGCGGTTCCTTTTTTTGCGGCACTTTAAATTTTTCTTTTTGAAATATAAATAAAAAGCCGTAATTATATTGAAACTTTTATCATTTTGTAATATAATATATATCTGAATATCTGACTTTGAAGGATGATGGATGTGGGCATTTATCTTGATAACAGTGCAACAACCCCTTTGTGCGAAAGTGCAAAGAAAAAAATCGCATATGTGCTTGACGAATGTTGGGGAAATCCCTCATCAATTCATCATTTGGGTGTTCTCGCCAAAGAGGAACTTGACAAGGCAAGAGCGATTGTCGCAAATAAAATTTCCTGCCGTGAGGATGAAATTTATTTCACATCGGGAGGCACGGAAAGCAATAACATAGCAATTTTCGGCGCTGCTGAAAAAATGTCAAGACGGGGGAACAAAATCATCACCACTTCCGTTGAACATCCGAGTGTGGAAAACGCAATGAAAGCCCTTGAAAAGAAAGGCTTTAACGTGGTCAGACTTCCTGCCGCTGAAAACGGCAGTATAAACATTGCGGATTTAATCGAAGAAGCCGACGAAAAAACAATTCTTGTCAGCGTTATGCTTGTCAATAACGAACTCGGTTCCGTAAACCCCGTACAGCTTATAAAAAAAGCTTTGTTGAGAAAAAAATCTCCTGCTCTCGTTCACTGCGATGCCGTCCAGGGCTTCGGCAAAATGCCGATAAATGCCGAAAAGCTCGGCGTCGATTTGATGAGCATAAGCTCGCATAAGGTTCACGGCCCTAAGGGTGCGGGAGCACTTTATATAAGAAAAGGTGTGAATATCGTCTCTCCCGTTTGCGGCGGAGGTCAGGAAAAGGGTATACGTTCGGGTACTGAGGCACTTCCCGCAATTTGCGGCTTTGCCGCTGCCGTTCGGGAGCTTGACCGTATAGAGGAAAATCTTGAAAGAATGAAAAAAATGCGTGATGCTTTTTCGGAAAGGCTCGAAAGTATTGACGGCGTTTTCGTTAATTCCCCAAAGGATGCACTGCCATATATCGTAAACTTTTCCGTGGCGGGAATCCCGTCACAGCCGATGATAAACTATCTTTCGCAAAGGGAAATCTACGTTTCGGGCGGTTCTGCCTGTGCAAAAGGTCACAGAAGCGGAACGCTTTTGAATGTCGGTCTGCCGGTTGACAGAATCGACAGTGCGATAAGGGTAAGCCTTTCAAGATACAATACAAAAGAAGAACTCGATATTTTATGTGAAAATATTTGCGGTGCATTAAAAGAACTCAGAAAAGTTTAAAGAGGTAAATATGAAAGAAATTATACTTATAAAAAACGGCGAGCTTGCCCTTAAAGGTCTTAACAGAAGAACGTTTGAAGATATGATGATAAAAAATATGCGTCGTCGTCTGGAGCATATAGGGAAGTTTACCTTTAAAGCTTCCCAATCCACAATCACGGTGGAAAGCGATGATGAAAATGCCGATTTCGATGCTGCGTTTTCCGCACTGAAAAAGGTTTTCGGAATTGCCGGACTTTCTCGTGCTGCGGCAACCGAAAAGGATATTGAAAAAATCAAACTGACTGCATACGAATATTTAAAGGATGAACTGATGTTTGCGGGAACTTTCAAGGTTAACGCAAAAAGAAGCGACAAAAATTTCCCGATGAAATCTCCCGAAATTTGTATGGAGGTCGGCGGGTATCTGCTTGAAAAATTCCCGAACCTTACGGTGGATGTTCATAACCCCGAAATTACCGTAACGGTGGAAGTCAGGGATTCTGCGGTTTACATTCACGGAAATCAGCAAAAAGGCGCCGGAGGTATGCCTTCGGGTTCCGCAGGCAAAGCGGCACTTCTTATTTCGGGAGGTATTGACAGTCCCGTTGCCGGCTGGATGATGGCAAAAAGAGGTTTGCGGCTTATAGGCATTCACTTCGCCGCACCGCCGTATACGAGCGAGCTTGCCGAAAAAAAGGTTCTTGAGCTTACCCGAAAGGTTGCGGCATACAGCGGAAGAATTAAGCTTTATGTTGTTGAATTTACGGAAATTCAAGAAAAGATAAAGGATAATTGCCCCGAAGAATTGTTTACGGTTATAATGAGAAGAATAATGATGAAAACGGCGGAAAAAATCGCACTGCGTGAGGGCTGCGAGGCTCTTATCACGGGCGAAAGTCTGGGACAGGTAGCAAGCCAAACGCTTAAAGCTCTTGCCTGCACGGATAAGTCGGTTGATATGCCTGTTTTTCGTCCCTGCATAGGAATGGATAAGGGTGAAATCGTCAAAATTTCAAGGGAAATAGATTCTTTTGAAACTTCGATATTGCCGTATGAAGATTGCTGCACCGTGTTTACACCCAAGCATCCCAAAACGAAGCCGAGCATTGCGGAGGTTGAAAAAGCCGAAGAAAGTGTCGATTTCAGCGAGATGATTGAAAAAGCGGCGGAAAACGCAAGGTTTGTTTTGATTGATTGATTTGGAGTTGATTTTGCTTTGATTTGTGAAATTATTTCGGTGGGAACGGAAATTCTGCTCGGAGATATCGTCAACACAAATGCCGTTTATCTTTCGAGAAAACTTGCGGCTATGGGCATCAGCGTTCTTCATCAGGATGTTGTCGGTGATAACGATGCCCGCCTTACGGAAATGCTGAAGCAGGCACTTGAAAGAAGCGACATTGTTATTACAACGGGCGGTCTTGGGCCGACAGCCGACGATATTACAAGAGATAAATGCTGTGAAGTAATGGAAAGTCCGCTTGTGCTTGATGAGGGCATAAAAAAAGATATTGAAAGTTATTTTTTTGGCAAGGGTTTGGAAATGGCTGAAAGCAATATCCGTCAGGCATATGTGCCGCAGGACGGAACGGCTTTTAAAAACCGTAACGGAACGGCACCCGGTTTTGCGATTGAAAAAAATTCAAAGTGCGTTATAGCTTTGCCGGGACCTCCCAGAGAAATGAAGCCGATGTTTGAAGAAAGCGTTGTTCCGCTTTTGAAAAAATATTCAAAGTCCTGCATAGTTTCACATAACATCAAGATGATAGGAATAGGCGAATCCGCAATGGCGGAAAAGGCTGCCGATTTGCTTGAAGGAGAAAACCCCACGGCGGCACCTTACGCAAAGGACGGCGAGTGTCTGCTGAGAATAACCGCAATGGGTGAAAGCGAAGAAGCTGCGGAAAAAATCGCACGTCCCACGGTTGAAAAAGCCGTGGAAAGATTTAAAAATTATGTCTATGCCGTGGATGAGCCGAATATCGAAACGGCTCTTGTAAAGCTTTTAAAAAAACACGGGTTGAAAATCTCATTTGCCGAATCGTGTACGGGCGGTCTTGCCGCCAAAAGAATTACCGACATTTCCGGTGCATCGGAGGTTTTCGATTGCGGAGTTGTTTCCTATTCAAACGAAATAAAACACAAGCTCCTCGGAGTGAGTGAAGAAGATTTGGAAAAATACGGTGCTGTCAGCGAGCCTGTCGCAAGGCAGATGGCAGAGGGAATAAGAAAATTAAGCGGTGCCGATTACGGCGTCGGAATTACCGGCATTGCAGGCCCTCTCAGCGATTCGACAAACAAACCGGTCGGACTTAGCTTTATTTCCGTCTGTGACGGCAAAAAAACCGAGTGCATAAAACTGATGACGGGAAAAAGCGACCGTGATTATAACAGATACGTCAACTCTTCCCGTGCTTTTGATTTGGTCAGAAGAATGATTAACGAAGATTATTAAAGAACGGAGGAAAAAGAATGAACGATAATGAAAAAAACAATCGGGAAAACGAAGAAACCTTTGAAGATATATTTTCAAGTTTAAGAGAAAAGTATAACCTCGAACCATTCGGAAGCGGCGAAGAAAAATCTTCCGAGGAGGAAGAAAAAGATGTTTTCTACAATCCCTCGGAGGATAAGGAAATAGATGAATTTTTCAAGGAAAGAGAGGAAGGCTACACTGCTCTTTATGAAGAAGTCGATGCTAAAATCGCAGGTGTCGATGACGAAGCGTTAAGGCAGGAAGCCGAGTTCTTTAACAACCGCTTCAAGAAAGAAGCAAAAACGGACGAAGAAGCGGATGAGTACGAGGATATATATTCCGACAGCTCACCTTTAAAAGAAGAAGAAAGTGATGCTTGCGAAAATGATTTTTCCGCAGGTGACGGCGAAATAAAGAAAGAATATGTGTCGGATGAAGAAAAAGCCGATTCTGAATCGGTTTTGAGCGAAGAAGAAATTATCGAAGAAAAGGCTAAGAAAAAAACAAGCCTTTTCCCGAAAAGAAGCGACAGCATAAGCGAGAAAATAAGAAAAACGGTTTTTTTGATTTCGATTGTCGCTTTAATCGGAAGTGCCGCCTGGCTTATCAATGATTACATCATTCAGCCGTATCTTATTTCAAAGCAAAACAGTGAAATTTCCAACTTGATAGATGATGAAAGCTCCGATGCACAGGAGGTTGCGGATAAACTCAGCAATCTCGATGAAAAAGAAAAGACGATAACGTTCCAAACTCTCAAAGAAAAAAATGCGGATTTCAAGGCTTGGCTTGTAGTTCCCGGAGCAAACATAAATCTTCCCGTGGTTCAGGGCAAGGATAATTCAAAATATCTCAACACCGGTTTTAACGGAAAATATCTTTCGGGTGGAACAGCTTTTATAGACTGCCTTAACAAATCGCCGCTTTCGGGCGACACAAACACGGTTATTCACGGGCATAATATGAGGGACGGCTCTATGTTCGGCTCAATAAAAAAATACAAGGATATAAACACGTTCAAAAAAAGTCCGTTGGTTTATGTTTACACGGAAAACAAAAACTATGTTTACAAAATCTTTTCCGTTTTTCTTACAAGCGTAAGCACCGGTGAAGATGACGGATACTTTTTTGAATATACTTTCAAAAATCTGTCAACGGATGAAAACTTTTTAAATTATATGCAGGAAATAAAGCTTCGTTCCTATTATGATACGGGCGTCGATTACCGTGCGGGAGACAAAATCATTACACTTTCTACTTGCGATAAAACCGTTTTGAAAGAGGGCAGACTTGTTCTTGTCGCAAGGCTTGTAAGGGAGGATGAGACGGATTCCGTCAACACCGATTTGGCATCCGTCAACAGCAAACAAAAATTCCCCGCAGGCTGGTACAGTAAAAAGAAGCAGAAAAATCCGTATGAAAATGCGGTTAGATGGATAGCACAATAAAAGAGGGAGGATTGACTTAAAATGCAGATTAAATTGATATCTTTCAGCGAAAGCAAAGTGGTTTCGATGAACGTGGCACATGAGATAATCGCAGGCAAGGTTAAGGAAATTACAGGTGTTGACGAGGGATTCCTTTTTTGCACAAATCAAAAGGAAATGTTTTCGGGCGTTAAAGACGGCATAGAAAATGCGGATGTTATTTTGGTTGCCGTTGATGTTTCACGCTTTATTTCCACAAAGGCGGCATTGTTCAGAGCTTTGGGCTTTAAGTGCAGAATAAATTCGGAAATAACCGAGCTTATAAACAGTGATGCCTGCATAGCCACACTGAACGAAAATCAGATAAATGCGCACGCTGCAATTCCCGTCGGCGGCAAAGCCTTTGCAACCCGTGACGGCTTGTTTTCCGGCTTCGGTATTGAATCGGGCAGTCAAAAGCTTATTTTCGTTCCCATTGACGAAAGAAGAATAGAAGCTGTTTTCGAGAACGGCTTGGAGGCATTCCTTTCCGAAGGGGCAAAGGTTGAAGAAGCCGAGCAGAAGGCAGAAGAAGTCCCTGCCGAGGAAAAAGAAACGGTAAGCGATATCCCGAAAGAAATGGAAGGATATGTTCAGCCGATAGAAAATTTTGAGCCTCCCGTGCAGCCGCAGTATGAGGAAATTTATTCCTCCGAAAAGCCCGAAGAAGAAGCTGAAGAAAAAGAAGAAGACGAGTTTGAAGATGTTGCATCTTCTTCATATGGTGAAGATGAAGTTATTGATGAAACGGAAGAAGAACAGGAAGAACAAAGCGTTTCGGATAATATGAGCGTCCTTTCTTCAAGAGGAGTAAGGGTTGCTTTCGCACGTCAGAGCGAGAACGAAGTTTATACACGTCTTCTTTCGGAATATGCGATTTCGGACACTGTTTGTTTTGTCGATTTCGCACTGGATAAATCCCTTACAGATGATATGAGAAGAAAAGAAAATGTTGCTTCAAACGCAAGAAAAGCGATGAAACAGGCAGATGCCGATTTTGCGGTTGCGATGAGCGAAATTTATTATGACGCTGACGGAACAGGCTACATTTTCGCAACACTTGCGGATGTGCAAAAATCAAGTGTTTTTAAAATTTTCTCAACCGAGGGCGAAACTGCGGAAGACCTTTACAGAACAGGCCTTGAAAGCATAGTGGAAAAAATCGAAGAAATATCAAAAAATTCAAGATATGTTCAGCCCTCAGCCACAGAAGAAAACAAACCCGAAACGGAAGCAAAAAAGATAACTCCCGCAACGCAAATTGTAATTTGGGTTCTGATTCTTGTTGCTCTTTGCACGCTTTCGGCACTTATTATCGATTCCGTAATGGCGGGAAGCGCCTCATTGTCGGAGTCAACAAATATGATAGTTTCGGAAATCAATAATTATTTTCTGAGGTAAATTAAAATGAAATTTCTTGCTTTTTCCGATATGCACTATTCGGATGTTCCGATGCCCGGCGAAAGAAACCGCACAAAATCCCTTGAAAAAGTAAAAAAAGCTTTAAAGGAACATTCAGACGGGTGCGATTTTGTTGTTAATTTCGGTGACACCGCCGACCTTGAAAAAAGCGGCAGACATCAGACGGTTCTGTGGGAAGAAACGGTGGATGTGCTGAAAAACAGCGGCAAAAAATATTATTGCCTTATCGGAAACCACGACACATCGACAGATAAGCAAACGTGGTTGAAAATTACGGGTATGCCGTCAAGATATTATGCTTTTACCTGTGACGGTTACAGGGTGCTTGTGCTTGATGCCAACCAAAACAGCACGGATGAAGGCTTTCCGAAAAGCGAAATCAGTTGGGATAATTGTTATATAGATGACGAGCAGTTTGAATGGATAAAAAAAGAGCTTGAAGAAGCTTCCGATGATGTTTTGATTTTCACGCATGAGCTGTTCGTTTTGAAAGAAAGAAACAACAATGACGACCACGTTATCAGAAACCGAGATAAAGTGATTGATTTGTTTGAAAAAAGCGGCAAGGTTAAAGCAGTTTTTGCAGGACATTATCATTGGGGTGATGTCAGCTTTTCAAACGGAATCAATTACATAACGTTTCGTTCCGTTTGCCTTTATGACGATTATGCCCATGCCGTTGTAAGTGTTGATAAAAGCGGTATTAAGGTGCAGGGATATTCGGGACAGGATTGTGTCGAAATCGATTTTTAAGTAAAAATAAAAGAAAAGAACCGTAAACCGAGTTTATAAAATTTCGGTTTACGGTTCTCTTTTATAGAGGAAAATGTTATTCGTGAGGCTGTTATATTATATTTCGTCGAAAATACTCCACGAAACTACTTTAATACCTTTCTTTTCGGCTCTTTCCAATAAGCATCCGCTTTTTAGAATTTCAAATTCCCACACTCTTTTTTGCCATTCTCCCTGCTCTGCGTCAAGCGGAAGTGCCGGATGTAAAAACATCTCCGTCACCCCGTCAATGCAATTGTCAACAATGTCGAGGTAGTATTTGCGAAGATTTTCAAAAGAACCGATTCTTTCAACATTCCAAGGGTTTGATGCCAAATCGTCAAGCATTTTTACTTTTCTTTTTTCGCCGCATTTGACAATCGCATTTTGAAAAGCTTTGACAACACCGGGCGATTTTCCGCCGAGCTGTCTGTCGAGAAAACCGCTCGTTTTCGGGAAACGGTATGGCAAGGCGTGTTCGGCACAAAAGTTAAAAGCATCTATAAAAAACGCTCTTCCGTTTATGCCGTAAAGCGTGGCACAGTGGTTGTCGGCGTGGTCGATTTTTATACCGCTTTTAACCAACAAATCATATTGTGCTTCAAGCTCACGTCTTACATATTTTCGGCTCGTCGCAAAGGTTAATTTTTTTGAATCGTGCGGCAAAATCCTGCCGTCCGATAAGCTCCGCCACGGTGCATCTTCGTTGTCGGAATTTATTGTCAGATGAACTCCCGCCGATATGCCTTTCGGAATGTCGCCGTTTAATGTATCGGAAAATGACGGCGCAACAGCCATAAAAGAAACGGAGGAAATAAGTTTATTTTCGAGCAAATATTTAACGGCATCGTTTTGCTGTTTGTTGTAGCCGAAATCATCTGCGTTGATGATTAAAAATTTGCTCATTTTCCCTCGTCCTCCGGGAATTTAAGGAAGAATGAAATTACGGTAGCCAAAACCATTGCCACAAATGGGAAAACGCAAAGCAGAACTTTTGCCGCAAGACCGGGGTTCGGGCCGGGATTTCCGCCGCTTGTAAATCCGAAAAATTCCGATGCGACATAGAAAGCAAGCGATGTGTACAGTCCGTTAAGTCTGTTCATAACTCCGACAAGTGAATTGATAATTCCTGCTCTTTTTATTCCGTATCTGCGGTAATCGTCATCAACGATTTTAGCACCGATACAGTCCATCGTTGTCAAACATCCCGCAATGCCAAAGCCCATAACGGCGGCGATTACAATTGCAAAAGGAAGCGATTTTGCAAAATAAAGCGGAATAAAGCCTATTGCCATAATGATAAATCCAAGTCGCCAAACAGTCATAACCGACATTTTCTTTACAAGCTGTGACCAAACAAGAATACCCAAAACGGCAACGCACAAAACGATGCCCAGCATAATTGTGGTGGTTGAACCGCCAAGTCCCAGTGTGTATTTTACGTAGAAAGAAAGTGCCTGTGAAATAAGTGCGAATGCGGCTGAATAGAAAGCTCCCGTCAAGCCGAAAATCCAAAACTTTCCGTTTTTCGCAAGTGCGATGATGCTGTCGAGAAGCTGCGGCTTTTCAAGTTCGTTATATTCGGAAACATCTTCGTGACAGCCGAAGAAGCAGAACATCATAACCGCAAGAGCCAAAACACCGTAAATGAGCGATGTGAGGCGGTAGCCGATTTTTTCCGCAATCATAGGTGTCAAAGCGATTGAAATTGCCATTGCAAGAAGCTGACATATTTGACGCACACCGTTTGTTTTTGCTCTTTCCTCGTCCTTCTTGAAAAGTTCGGGGAAAAGTGCGCCGTAGTTTGCATTTACGAGCGAGTCTAAAGTACCTGTCAAAATATACATAAGCAGCATATAGATGAAAAGCATAGTTCCGTTGCTTTGTATACCGGACGGCACGTTGTAGAAAAGAACAAAGCACAAAACGAGCAGCGGTGCGCCGATAATCAGGTAAGGTCTTCTTTTGCCCCATTTTGTGTTAGTACGGTCGGACAGGAATCCGTAAATGGGGTTGTCTATTGCATCGATAAAAGTATAAATGAGCAAAATCAGTGAATATTTTTTCGTTTCCAAGCCGAGCATATCCACATAATAAATTGCAGCAAAGGATTTAAACATATTTACGGGAATGGATGTGCCGAACATTGCAAAACCGTATCTGAACGGTGATGTCTTTTTGGTAAGCGGATTATTTTTTGTCACAGTTTTTCCTCCTCAAAATATATTGGATTTGAAATTGCCGTTATCTTTCCCGAATTGCCTGAGCCGGAATAAACAACGGCATAGGCGAACTTCGTTTTATTAAGCTTTATTTTTGCTTTGCCGTCGGTGGTTTTTTCGGTGAATGTACCGTTGTCGGTCACTATATTTACGGATTTTGCGTTAGTTTCGATCTCTAAAAACCGCTCGTCGGAAAATTTTGCCGTGCCGCCCATTTCCGTGTCGGCATATTTCAGCCTTAACCGTACCGAGCCTGCACTGTCGGCAACAAAGCATCTTCCGTTTTTTATGCTTCTCATAATATCTTCGGCACTCGGAGACGATGTGTAAACACCCGTTACGGGATTTCCGAGCTTCGCAAAATGCCGTGGCTTGTGGTAATCACTGCCGCCGACTATCGGTATTTTTCTTCCCTTTTTCAGCAAATCGGTCCACCAGGCTATTGCCTTGACGTTAATGCTTCTCATCGGGCCGTTCCAAACCTCCATCATATCAAAGGCGTTTTCGTCCTCCCACAAATAAGGGCAGAAATTGCATTTGGGATGGTTTACCGATACTGTCGCTCCCAGCCTGCGTGCGTTTTCCACAAGGTGCTTCATTTCTTCCTTTGTGTTTGCGATAAAGGAATTTTCAAAAGGTGCGCTGACACCGAAAAAGTTCATATGACCTTTGTAATGAGTCCACTCAACGGCGGGAATAAACGTTAAATCGTCAACAAACGGCAGATGAAAATTTTCCGCAAAGTTGTTGTGGTTTGCAAGTGCGATGAAATCAAGATTTTTTTCTCTTGCCGCCTTTGCCAGCTCATAGGCGGATAACGCACCGTCCGAGGCGGTGGAATGTATATGTAAATCGCCGTAAAGCAAACGCTCTTTTTTAAATTCAAAATCGATTTCATACTCAACGTCAACGCCGTTCGGCATAATTCTGTAAGCACCGATTATGATTTGCCAATTGCCGCTTTTAATGGGCAACGTCAAATATCCCGCAGAGGATGAGAATTCCCCCACAAAAACGGTGGGGTGAGCGCTTCCCGACCAGCCTAAAAAATTTCCGTCACAGTCATTCAAACCGATGTCAACGGTGTTTGTCGGCTTTAAGTCGGACAAAAAACCGCTTGTCGGACGAAAATAGCTGTAGCTGACCTTGATTTTTTCGACATTTTCGGGTACATAAAAATCAAGAGTATAATAAGTACCTTCTTTTTCTTTCGGAATATGATGTTTAATTTTGATAATATCACCTCCGTGTATTCTATTTTACAACGAAGCCGGTTGTGATTTCTTGCTATTATTTAAGAAAAATGTGTGATTTTTTTGGTTCTATTGACTTATTCGGGCAAAAAATGTTATATTATAATGTAAAGTCGGAGGTGAGTTTTACGGATTTGTCAAATTTGGAAGAAACGGTTTTGGTAGATTATAAAAACAATAAGCTGTTAAGTAAAAACAATGCGGCATTTCATTGGTGGAACTCAGGCCCGACTTCGCTGCACTGCCACAATTTTTATGAATTTTTTATTGTCACCTCAGGTGCCGTGATTCACGAAATAAACGGTGAGGAGCATTGTCTGAAAAAAGGAACGCTTCATATGATTAGACCGGAGGATAAGCATCGAATTAAGCCTGCCGAAGAGGGCGGCATACATATGAATATAAGCGTTGTTCCGCAAAAGCTTGAGCAAATTTGCGAGGGGCTTAATATATCGCAGGAGGATTTTTTACGCTGTAAGGCAAAGGTACGGCTTGCCGGTGACGAGTTTGAGTTTTTCAGAAAAAGAGCCGAAAGAATCAGCTTTCTCGAATATCAGAACGATGAAAGGTTTCACATAATCATTTGTGAACTTATCAGTCAGGCGGTAAGCATAATTTTCAAAAACAGTGTTTTCGGTGAAAATGAATACCCCGAATGGTTCAGTGACGTGCTTGATAAAATTCATTCTCCCGAATATTGTGCCTGCCGTGCCGAAGATGTTTACAAATTGGCATCGTTTTCACCGTCCGTTATGATTGAATACTTTAAAAAATTTACCGGCAAAACCGTAAATGAATATATAAGAACAATAAAAATCAACCGTGCCTGTGATTTTTTAAAGGAAAGCGACATTTCTATCGTGGAGCTGTCTAATATGCTCGGATATTCTTCCTTGAGCCACTTCAACAGAGTTTTTAAGGAATATACGGGCTTGACACCGGCAGCTTACAGAAAAACTGAAAATGGAAGATAGAAAAAAACCTCACGCCGAAGACCTGAAATCATCGGTGTGAGGTTAAATAATTTAAGCATTAATCAGAATTTTATTTTTTCTTCGATGTAAGCGGCAACTTCGTCAATCGGCAGACGAACCTGCTGCATTGAATCACGTTCTCTTACGGTAACACAGCCGTCTTCCTGCGAATCAAAATCGTATGTTATACAGTAGGGCGTGCCGATTTCATCCTCACGGCGGTATCTTTTGCCGATTGAGCCGGTTTCGTCAAAGTCTGTCATAAAGTGCTTGTTGAGCTTTTCATAAACTTTAAGTGCATCTTCGGAAAGCTTCTTTGAGAGCGGAAGAACAGCGGCTTTGTAAGGAGCGACTGCGGGGTTGAGGTGAAGAACAACACGGGTATCGTTCTTTTCTTCATCAATGACCTCTTCGTCATAAGCTTCGCAAAGAAGTGCAAGAACGGTTCTGTCAAGACCGTAAGTTGATTCGATAATGTAGGGAATGTATCTTTCGTTTGTTTCGGGGTCAAGGTAATCGATTCTCTGACCGCTGTATTCCTGATGTCTTGTAAGGTCAAAGTTTGTTCTGTTGTGTGTGCCGTTGACCTCGCCCCAGCCGAACGGGAAAAGAAATTCTATATCGCAGGCGGCTTTTGCGTAATGTGCAAGCTTTTCGTGGTCATGGTAACGCAGGTTTTCTTCCTTTATGCCGAGGTCGGTGTAGTATTTCATACCGTATTGCTTGAAATAATCGTAAAGGTCATTGTCCGTGCCTTCCTTGCAGAACGTCTGAAATTCCATCTGCTCAAATTCGATTGTTCTGAAAGTGAAGTTGCCGGGTGTTATCTCGTTTCTGAAAGCTTTGCCTATCTGACCGATGCTGAAAGGAAGCTTTGCACGCATTGTACGTTGAACGTTGAGGAAATTCACATATTCGCCCTGTGCGTTTTCGGGACGGAGGTAAATGACGCTTTTTGAATCGTTTGTGACACCTCGGAAAGTTTGGAACATAAGGTTAAATTCTCTGATGTCCGTAAAATTATGTTTTCCGCAGTTGGGACAGGGAATTGAATGAGCTTTTATATACTCAAACATTTCCTCTTTCGTCATACCGTCGGCATGAGCGTTTTCGTCGAAGTCATCTATAAGGTTGTCGGCTCTGTGACGCATTTTACATTCCTTGCAGTCGAGAAGCGGGTCGGAAAAGCTCGCAACGTGTCCGCTTGCTTCCCAAACTCTCGGATGCATAAGGATGTCGGCATCAACCTCGTAGCTGTTTTTTCTTTCCTGAATAAATCTTTTTCTCCAGGTATCTTTAACGTTGTTTTTAAGTCTTGCACCGAGTGGGCCGTAATCCCAGGTGTTTGCAAGACCGCCGTAAATTTCACTTCCGGGGAATATAAAGCCTCTGCCCTTGCAAAGAGCCACGATTTTTTCCATTGTTTTTTCAGTGTTTTTCATTTTTATAACTCCTTTATACTGTTTGAATGATGTCGCCTGTTATCGAGTCTTCCGTCAGCATATTAATAACCTTTCGGTAAACACCGATATGGTTGGAAGAAATGTACTTGTCAATATGCATGCTGCCGAAGAACCAGCAGCGAAATTCACACGATTGGCTCAGTTCTTCAAGATAAGTGTTAAGTCCCGTTATACGAGCCGATTCGGTATCCTGCAAAAGCAAAAGACCTTTTATTTTTGCAGGCGGTTCGTGCGATAAAATAAAGTCAACACGGAAATCCCTTTCCTGAAGCCTTTTTGCACCGTCAATAAGCTCTTGCCTTATCGGTGTTTCGTCACTTGACCAGGTATCTTTTTCATATCTTAAATCAATGTCGGGACTTTCGCCCCCACCCATAACAAAAATACTTTTTCCTTCAAAGTCGTAAATCTGCCCTCGCTGAAGATAGTATATGTTATCGCTGATTTTTCTTGCAAGACCGCCTTTGTACGTTCCCAGCTTGTAATTTTTAAGCAGGTCGAAATTTTCGTGAGTTCCGTCGATAAAACAAATTGTATATTTTTTAGAGGATAATTTTTTCAGGTTTCTTTTTTCCCTGATGCTGTTATCCCAAATAAAACCGAAATCGCCGCAAACAAAAAGGGTGTCGCCTTTTTTGAGCCGTTTAAGTTCTTTTGCGGAAAAACGGTCGATATTGCCGTGAGTGTCTCCCGTTACATAAAGCAAGCCCCATCCTCCTTTTCATTTATTTTAATTTAAAATCACTTGATATAAACGTGTTTTTAATATATAATAATGTATATTATACAACAATACGGGTGAATTGTCTATGAAAAAAACAGTAATTTTTTTATTAACTTTAATAATTTTCGTTTCTTCGTTAACTCCGCTGACCTGTTTTGCGGAGTATAATGACCAGCTTAATATCCGTGCGGATATCGCCTGTATGATATGTATGGATAATGATGAAGAAGTGTTTAACAAAAATTATAACAAACGCACCGCACCGGCAAGTCTTACAAAAATAATGACGGCTCTTGTGGCACTTGAAAACTGTGAGGATTTAACAGTACCCGTTACAGTGTCGCAGTATGCCATCGATTCGCTTGTCGGAACCGATTCCTCAACGGCGGGGCTTGTTCCCGGCGAAAAGGTTACGATGTATGATTTGCTCAACTGCCTTTTGGTAAAAAGCGCAAACGAAGCGGCAATTGCGATTGCGGAATATGTCGGCGGTTCTGTGCCGAACTTCCTTGAAATGATGAACAAAAAGGCGAAAGACCTCGGCTGCAAGGATACAAATTACGTCAACGTTCACGGACTTGATCAGGAGGGGCATTACACAACGGCGCACGATTTGTATTTGATTTGCAAGGAGGCAATGAAAAATCCGACATTTGAAAAAATAGTCGGTCAAACAAGCTATACATTGCCCAAAACAAATATGAACGAGGAAAGAATACTTCCCGCAACCAACTTTATGATGAACTCAAACTATACCGATTGCTACCTTTCATACGTTACGGGAATTAAAACCGGTACCACGGACGATGCCGGACGCTGCATAATCACAAAAGCAAGCAAGAACGGTTACAACTACCTTGCCATAATTATGGGTGCCGATTCAAAAGATGCGGTCGCCGGTGAAACACCCGAAAACATAGCTTTTATAGAATGTAAAAAAATGATTGAGTGGACTTTCTCGAACATAAAATATAAAGTTGTTGCGGAAGAAGGGGAAATAATTACCGTCATCGATGTTAAATATTCGTGGGCGGCACAAACGCTTGAGCTTGTACCGTCCGAGGACGTGGCTGCACTTGTACCGTCGGATCTCGATTCTTCGAGCATTTATATTCAGCCGGATACCGACACACCCGAAACGGTAAAAGCTCCCGTAAAAAAAGGAGAAAAGCTCGGAAGCGCAACTGTTTATTATGCCGGAAAAGAAATTGCAACTGTTGACCTTGTTGCCTCCAAAAATGTAAGCAGAAGCTTGATTCTTACGTTCGGCGGTGCGATAAAAGCGGCTTGGAACAGTGTTGTGGGAAAAATAATCTTTTTCCTTATAGTGCTTCTTGCGGCAGGATATGTGTGCTTTACGATTTATATAAACAAAAATAAAGTAAAACGAAAAAGAAGATGAATTTTTTATTGAAAAAAGGAACGGTGTGTGTTATTATTTCAGTAAGATAAAGATTATTAAAAGAGGTGTTTCAATGATGAGTAAAAAATTGCTTAAAGTTGTTTCCGTCGTTCTTGCGGTGCTGATGGTTTCTTCAACCTTCACTTTCGTTTTTGCGGCAGACGAAACGGAAAACAAGTCTTCCGTCACCGATATTGTCGATGACGTCATCAACACTGACGAATCCACGCTTTCGAGTGTTAAAAAGCTCATTGAAGAATATGTAAAAGGCTATAATGAGCGTCACTCACAGCCCGAAAACCAATGGATTGTGACAATCGGCGGCAAAAATTACGATATTCTTTCTCTGAGCGGTATGAAAGATACGCTTCTTAATGTGAAAACCTCGGCACAGCTTAAATATGTCGCACTTGAATATTTGGAGTGTTTGGCGACAAAAATTTTAAATGCACTTGCCGATACCGTTCCCGACCCGGATTTTTTCATTGAAGAGGGAAAATATAAGAGCGAAAATTTTTACAGCGGAACAAAAGAGTTCCTTGATGAGGCTTCAAACGGCGCAAAATGGCAGCTCGGCTACGCAAACGCAAGCCTTGTTCCCTCCGATTGGCAGACGAAGGATTACTACCTCGGCGGCTTTATAGATATCAACAACGGCTTTTCAAACAATGTGGAAGCCGTGATAGACGATATGAAGGTCAGAATCGTGGCACTTGATGATTCTTCCGGCAGAGGTGTTTCTATTTTTGCCACAATCGACTCAATCGGTGTTTCAAACGCACATATAAGAAAAATCCGTGCGGGAATTTCCGAAATTGCCGAGAAAAAAGGAATTAAGCTTGCAAGCGTTAACGTTGCCGCAACACACTCACACAGCGGCATTGACACGCAAGGTCTTTGGACAAATCTTTTCCCGAAGCTTGCGGGCAACCTGCTTAAAGGCTGGACAGGTATAGGCACTATGCAAAAGGGCGTCGATGAGGATTATATGAATTTCCTTATAAAAACCTCGGCGGAAGCTATGGGCAAGGCACTTGACGATATGAAAGAGGGAACTCTCACATATTCCAAAAAGGATATCGGAAAAGGTTATTTCAACAACAAAAACCGTGATTCCGCAACATCCCTTGATACAAACATCACACGTCTTGTGTTTACCCCCGCCGACAAAGACGAAACACCCACGATTATCGCAAATATGGCGGCACATCCCGAAGTTGCCGGACTTCCGACATCTGACGGCAAAGGTACGGGACGTGAACTCTGCGGAGAGTATATTTACTATATAGAAAAATATCTCAACTCATATTCAAACGATTCCCTTGATGTCAACGAGGGCGGAAGCGGATATAATTTTTATTTCATCAACGGTGCCATTGCCGGAATTTATATGGCAAGAGGTCTTACCGGTGACGGTGTGCCGACGGTACATCGCTACGAAGAATCTATCCGCTACGGCACGGAAATAGGCAGAATACTTTTGGCTCTTAACAAAACGGAGGAACAAATAGTTGCCGAAGACGCGATTTCGGGCAAATCCGTAATTGACGAAGAAATAGCCAAATACGGCTCGGAAAATTATACAATTTGGTATGAAGGCTGGACGGCGGTTGAAGAAATCGACGTTGACCCGATTCTCAACGTAAGAATCAAAGAAATACGTATTCCCGTAACGAACCCCGTTATGAAGCTTGCGGGAAGACTTAACCTTGTCAATTACAGCATAATGAAAACAAAAGACGGCGGCTACGATATCGTAACCGAGGTCGGATATGTCGAGTTCGGAAAAATAATGAAAGCCGTTATGCTCCCCGGCGAATACGTTACCGACTTGGTTTACGGCGGCGGTTCGCTTACGGCGGAGGGCTCTTTCTCCTGTCAGGATTTCAAGTATGCTCCGCTGACGGAAATTTTCGGTGATGAGGAGCTTACGGCATTCGGACTTTGCAACGATGCTTTGGGTTACGGCGTTCCCGATAATGACTATTCGCTCATCAGCTACCATGAGCTTATTTCTCTCGGAAAGAACACAGCCTCCACGGTTGTGGGCGCTTTGAGTGAAATCGCGGCAGAGGTAGGACAAAAGAAAGCATCGTAAACGGTTATGAAAACAAAGAATTACTTATTGCGGATATGTTGTTTTTTGACGGTTGCGGCATTGCTGACGGGTGCTTTCACGCTGCCCGTAAATGCGGCAGACGAATCGGACTATGTGGCTGAATTTGTAATCCGCACGGATAAGCAAAGCGTCCGAAAGAATGAGGATGTAACCGTAAGCGTAAATTTAAAAACAAATTATTATATCTGCTCAATGTCGCTTCCCGTGATTTATGACTGCGATGCGTTCACTTTGCAGAATACATCCGATTCTGTCAGCAGTTTTTTGACATTCACGGGTAAAATGGCTGAAAATTATTTTACAAACGGAACGTGGAAATCCCCCGAAACCTTTTACAAAAAACGCAACTCCAACACGGAATATTGGTCGCAGGCAGAGGTAATGGCAAAATATAAAATCGCTTTTGCCTCTTGGTCGGCAGATACATCGATTTCTTCCGAAATGGTTATGCTTGAAAAAGAAGAAACGGTTGTAAAATTTGTTCTCAAAGCGAACAAAGATATTGAAGATATGTCGGGACTTATTTTTATCAGCAAAGATTTTCAAAAAACCTCCTCGTCACAGCAGGGAATTTTATTTGCGGGAAGATGTACGCAAAAAGAATTTTCGCTGAACAATATGGTTCCGGTAGGTCAAACGATATTGTTTTCGGGACTGAACCCGTCCGAAGAAAAACCGAGTATACTTCCGGCAGACGGAAAAAATACGGTCATCGATAAGGAAAACGGACTGATTTACGGCTTAACCGAGGGTGCCGAAGGTCTTGATAAGTTTGTTGAGGTCAAGGGTTACACTCTGAAATACACTTATCTTGAAGATACTTTCGGTACAGGCACTAAGGTTGAATGTGTGTACAACGGAAAGACAGTTGAAACATATTATGTTGTAATTTTCGGGGACATCAACGGTGACGGCAACATAGACAGCTTTGACCTTGCGGTTGTCAGTGCTGTCGTAAACGGCGATATAGAAATTGACGGGGTTCAAAGTGTTGCGGCGGATGTTTTTCCCGATGAAGCAGTTGACAGCTTTGACTATGCCCTTTTGGCAAGCACCGTAAACGGTGACACGGAAATTTCACAAATAAAATAAATTACAGAGGTGTTAAAACAATGAAAAGAAATTTATGCAAAATTATTTCGGTAGCTTTGGTTCTGCTCACAATTTTTGCAACGGTAAGCGTTTCCTCTTCTGCGGCTTCCGAATCGAGCTACACGGCAACATTCAGCATCAAGACAGATAAAGCTTCCGTTAAGTCGGGCGAAAACGTGACAGTCAGTGTTAATCTTAAAACCAACTATTACATTTACGCAATGGAAGTTCCCGTAATTTATGACGGCGATGCGTTTGCCGTTCAAAACACAAGCACAACAAGCTTGAAATCGTTCCTTACCTTCCAAGGTCAGCTTGCAAGTGCTTACCAAACAAACGGAAACTGGAAGTCACCCGCAACGTTTTACACAAACGGCAACAGCAACTCCGAGTATTGGTCACAGAAATCGGTTATGGATAAATACAAAATAGCTTTTGCTTCGTGGGCGGCAAACACCACCTTGAATAACGGCAAGGCAATTAAGCTTTCGGCAGAGGAAACGATTGTATCTTTCGTTCTCAAAGCCAAAAAGGATATTTCCGATATTAACGGACTTATCTTTATCAGCAGCGATTTCCAAAAGACAAGCAGCTATGCGGGCGGCAGATTTTTCTGCGGAAGAAGCAAAACGGAAAAAATAAAAACGACAAGCGACGGCTATGTTCCCGTAGGTCAAACCCTTAAATTTACAGGCACCGTTCCGAAAAAAGAAGAAGTTGCCGATAACGGAGCAATTGAAATTAATTTCAAAGCAAAGGCAGACCTCAAAGAGCAGTTAAATTCCACAATCATCAAGGATTACAAGCTTATTTGGGAATCCTCGGACGAATCGGTGGTAACTGTTGATGATGAGGGCAACATTTACGGTGCCGCAAAGGGCGAAGCTACTGTTAAAGTGACTTCAAAGGACGGAAAATTCACAAAAACCTTTGATGTAAAGGTTACTTATTCCACTCTTCAAATGATTATAATTATCGTTCTTTTCGGCTGGCTTTGGTATGTATAAAAGTTAATTGAAGTTCACCGAATATTTTAACGGAGCTGTAAAAACGCTTGTTTTTTACAGCTCCGTTTCTTGCCGGCGGAGAAAAGTACGGCTTTTTTCTATTGCAAAAACTTTTTCATTTGACGGAAATTGTTTTCTTCCGTTTCGATTAGCTTTTCTCCGAGGTCAAAAGTTGATTTTTCCGCACCGTTATACGTCTTGAGTGCTTTGGACATATCGATAATTCCCATCGAGCTGCCCTGCATCATCATTTCGGCAATGTGGCTGCTTGTTTTGTCGAGCATTGTGTTCATTTGAACGCTTGACCAAAGCCCCGCCTGAGCCAAAGCTCCTTTGTCTTTGGGAAAGCTGTTGTTTTTAATAAGCAGCTTTGAAGCTTCGGATACTATTTCGTTATATTCACCGAGCTGTGTTTGGAGCTGGCTGAGAAGATTTTTGTCCTCTGTTTTTTCCGAAACGTAGGTTATTGAGTTTGAACCCATTTTTGCGTTTTGATAAATTTTGTTTAAAAATTCGATGTTATCAGATGTGCTTTTTTCCATCGTCGGCACTCCTTTCATTATATTATTCCGCACAATTTCCTTTTTATAAGATTGTTAAAACTTTAATTAGTGAAAAAACCATTGAAATAAAATCGAGAATATTGTAAAATAAAATGTAAATGTGAACGAAGCTCAAAGAGGTGCGGTAAAAATTGAAGAAAAAATTAAATCCCGCTGTTTTTATTGTTCCTGTTTTTGTTGCGGTTATCGCCGTGTTGGTTGTTTTCGATGTGATGTCAGATGATGAATACTCGGCAACCGATTTTGCAATGGGTGCTGTTGTAAGCCAAAAAATCACGGGTAAAAATTCCGAAAAAACCGCCGAGAAAATAATAAGCGAAATAAAAGATACGGAAAACAAAATTTCGTGGAGGATAGCCGATTCCGAAATCGCACAGCTTAACAAAAACAAAGAATCCGATATTTCGGAGGAAACGCAAAAAATACTGCTCGATGTTCTCGATGTTTGTGAAAAAAGCGGCGGCGCGGTGGATTTGACTGTCGGAAGTTTGACTCGCTTGTGGAATATCGGTGAAGAAAACTTCAAAGTTCCGAGTGATAAGGAAATAACATCGGCACTTTCGGAAATTTCCCTCAAAGATGTAAAAATCAAAAACGGTATTGCGAAAATCGGTGAAAATCAGTTAATCGATTTGGGTTTTGTCGGGAAAGGTGCAGCCTGCGATAAAGCAGTGGAAATTCTCAAAGCCGACGGTGCGAAATCCGCTGTGATTTCAGTCGGAGGAAGCCTGTGCCTTTACGGAAAAGATTCTTTCAAGGTAGGTATTCGCAATCCGCTCGGTGACGTGAGCGACTATATGGCTGTTTTGACCTTGGAGGAGGGCTTCGTTTCAACTTCGGGAAATTATGAACGCTTTTCGGAATACGGCGGCAAAAAGTACCACCACATTCTTTCAACCGAAACAGGTTTTCCCGTGGAAAACAATTTGCTTTCGGTTACGGTTGTTTGTTCTTCGGGAATTTTGAGCGACGCTCTTTCCACTGCGTGCTATTGCTTGGGGTACGAAAAAAGCATTACGCTTCTTGATGAATATGATGCTTCTGCCGTGTTTATTTTTGACGACAACACCGTAAAAGTTACGGACACCTTGAAGAATAAAATTAAAATAACAAATGATGAGTTTGAATTATGGAACGAAAGCTGATTACGAGAAACGATATTTTTCTGATTATTTTTTTGTGTGTTGTAATTTCTTTGTGTTTTGTTTTTAAAAAAACTTCCGAAACAGATTTGATTGCGGAAATTTATTTTGACGGCGAAATAATCGATACGGTAAACCTCACCGAAAGGGAAGAAAAAAGGTTGGTGACAGGCGAAAATAATTCCGTTGTCATTTGTGCCGAGGACGGTAAAATTCGGTTTGAAAATTCAAGCTGTCCCGACAAAATCTGCGTGCAAAGCGGAGAACTCGAAAATAACGGCGATTTTGCCTCTTGTCTTCCCGAAAAGGTGGTAATTAAGGTTACATCCGAAAAGAAAACGGAAATCGATGCAATTGTTTATTAAAACGAAAAGAGTAATTTATGAAAACAAAAACACAAAAAATCGCACTGCTCGGTATTTTGTCGGCACAGGCTCTTGCACTTTCTTTTTTTGAAAATCTGCTGCCCGCAGTACCGTTTTTTCCGCCGGGAGTTAAGCTCGGTCTTTCAAATATAGTAACTATGTTTTGTGCGGGAACGATGGGATTTTTGCCGGCGATGTGCATTACCGCAGTAAAGTCTGTGTTTGTGCTTCTTTCAAGAGGTGTCACAGCCTTTCTTATGAGCCTTGCGGGCGGTTTGCTCAGCACTTTGGCTATGTGCCTTGCGATAAAATTCGCAAAAAACAAATCGGGATATATCGGCATTGCGGTTATATCATCAGTCTGTCATAATTTCGGACAGCTTTTGATGTCGGTAATCGTCACCGGCACTGCGGCGATGTTTTCTTATTTGCCCGTGCTTATTTTAAGCGGTGTCGTGATGGGCATAATTACCGGTTCGGTTTTAAAAACCGTTATGCCGTTACTTATAAAACAATCAAAATTTTTCAAAGGAATTTGATTATTCATAGGAGAAAGGGATGGTCGAATGAGTTCTAAAAGACCTGAAGGCGTTTTGAAAGCCGTCAAACAGGTAAGGGGTGGTGTTCACGTTTCCCACCACAAAAATACCGCCGACTTGGAGGTTGTGAGAATCACACCGCCTTCCAAAATAATACTTCCGATGCAGCAGCATATCGGTGCGCCGTGTGAGCCTTGCGTAAAGGTCGGTGATATCGTATCCGTCGGTCAGGTGGTAGGCGATACGGATAAGTTTGTTTCCGCACCTATTCATGCTTCCGTTTCGGGAAAGGTTGTTGCCGTAGGGGATGTTAATCTTCCGAGCGGTGTTGTAACAAAGGGTGTTACAATCGAATCGGACGGCGAAATGCGTCAATTCGAGGGGATAGAACCGCCAAAAGTCGAATCGAGGGAAGATTTTATCAAGGCAGTCAGAGTATCGGGCCTTGTAGGTCTCGGAGGTGCGGGCTTCCCGACGCACGTTAAGCTTGCTTTCCCGAAAGAAAAGAAAATCGATACACTTATCATAAATGCCGCCGAGTGTGAGCCTTATATTACGGTCGATTACCGTGAATGTCTTGAAAATTCCGAGAACATAATTTACGGTATTCAGCTTCTTCAAAAGTGGCTTGAAATCCCGAATGTTATAATCGCAATTGAAGACAACAAGCCGAAAGCATTTAAAGCCTTGCAGGAAATTGCGGGAGAGTTTAAGGTTAAAGACAATGTTAAGCTTATGACGCTTAAATCGATTTATCCGCAGGGTGCCGAAAAAATGATGGTGCAGTCGGCAACGGGCAGACGCGTGCCTCCCGGAAAGCTTCCGGCAGATGTCGGATGCGTTGTTATGAATGTTGCGAGTACGGCATTTATTTCAAGATATATGAAAACGGGACGTCCGCTTGTCAGCCGTTCGATGACGGTTGACGGTTCGGCAATTGCAGAGCCTAAAAACGTCAGAGTGCCTATCGGAACGAGCATTTCGGAAATTATAGATTTTTGCGGAGGCTTCAAGGAAGAACCCGAAAAAATTCTTTCCGGCGGTCCGATGATGGGTATGGCTGTTTTTTCAACGGATGTGCCTATGATAAAGAGTAACAATGCAATACTCGCCTTTGCAAAAGGCGATGCCGCATTGAAAAAAGAGCGTGACTGCATACGCTGCGGAAGATGTGCTGCGGCTTGTCCGATGAGCCTTATGCCGACGCTTATCGAAAGATACGCAAAAGTCGGTGATGTCGAAAGGCTTAACAAAATCGGCGTAAATGTCTGTATGGAATGTGGAAGCTGTGCTTATTCGTGTCCTGCGGGCAAACCTCTTGTTCAGTATATGCGTCTTGCAAAATCAGTTGTAAGGGAGGCCGCTAAAAAATGAGCCTTGAAAAAAAACTCTCGGTCAGTGCATCGCCTCATGACCACTCAAAAGATACAGTAACGAGAATTATGCTTGATGTTGTGATTGCACTTGTGCCGTCGCTTATCGCATCCTTCTTCATCTTCGGCTACCGCACGCTTATTGTAAGTGCGGTTTCTGTCGGAACCTGTGTGCTGACAGAATACATAGCAAGAATCGTGATGAAACGTCATCAGACAATCGGTGACCTCAGTGCCGTTGTAACAGGACTTCTTATTGCGTTTAACGTACCCGTTTCGATGCCGCTGTGGATGGTGGTACTCGGTGACATATTCGCAATTGTTGTCGTAAAGCAGATGTTCGGCGGAATAGGTATGAACTTCGTCAACCCCGCGCTGGCAACAAGAATTATGCTCATTGCCTCATTCCCTACGGAAATGGCAAAATGGAACGCCCCTTTGTCTTGGAAAACAGAGGTTGTAACAACAGCTTCACCGCTTAATGCAATTAAGGAAATTTTCAGAGGCGGCGAAATTTCCGCCGATTCGTTTGACGGACTTCCCTCATTGCTTGATATGTTCCTCGGCAAAAGAGCAGGCTCGATGGGTGAAGTTTGTGCGGTTGCACTTATTATAGGTCTTGTTTATTTGCTTGTAAGAAAGGTAATTAAGCTTACAATACCCTTGGCATATGTCGGTTCATTTGCGGTCATTATGTTCATTGCGGGCGGCTTTAACTTTAAGTTTTTGGCTTATGAGATTCTTGCGGGCGGTTTGCTCCTCGGTGCGATTTTTATGGCAACGGATTATACCACCTCGCCCATTAATTTCAAAGGACAAATCATTTTCGGTATAGGCTGCGGTGTAATAACGGCAATCATCAGACTTTACGGAAACCTTCCCGAAGGCGTATCGTTTGCGATTATCCTTATGAACATACTTGTTCCCCACATAGAAAACCTCACAACTCCGAAACCGTTCGGAACGGTTAAAAAGAAAAAGGAGGCTGAGGCAAAATGAAAAAATTCAGTTTTAAGGAAATTGCGGTGCCGGCAGTAACTCTTTTTCTGATTGCCGCAATTTGCACGGCGATTCTTGCCGTTACCGATTCGATTACGGCAGATAAAATCGAAGAAAACAACAAAAATGCGGAAATTCAGTCAAGACAGCTTGTTTTTGAAGAAGCTTCCTCGTTTTCCGACGTAAAGGACATCGGCGGAACTTCATATGTTCAAGCGTATGACGAAAGCGGAAGCGTTTTGGGATATGTTTTCACAACATCGTCAAAGGGCTACGGCGGAGAAATCAAAATTATGACCGGCATAGGTTCTGACGGAAAGGTTACGGGCATAGAAATTCTTTCCATCGAAGAAACCGCAGGACTTGGTATGAATGCAAAAAAAGCGGATTTCAGAAATCGCTTTGTCGGCTCGACAGGTGAGTTCAGCGTTGTAAAATCAAATGCGGGCGAAAACGAAATTCAAGCTCTTACGGGAGCCACAATAACTTCAAAAGCAGTAACAAATGCGGTCAACGAAGCCGTTGATGCTTTTAATTCAATAACGGGAGGCGGTAAATAATGGCAGAGAAAAAATCTCTCGGCAAGGAACTGACAAAGGGATTTTTGGACGAAAACCCCGTTCTTCGTCTTGTTCTCGGAACTTGTCCCACTCTTGCCGTGTCAACCTCGGTTGAAAGTGCAATCGGTATGGGACTTTCCGCATCAATTGTACTTATTTGTTCAAACATAGCGATTTCGGCACTCAGAAAGGTAATCCCCTCAAAGGTGAGAATACCTGCTTACATTGTTGTTATCGCATCTTTTGTTACCATTGTTCAAATGCTTGTAAAGGCGTTTGTTCCCTCGCTTGACGAACAGCTCGGCGTGTATCTCCCGCTGATAGTCGTAAACTGCATCATCCTCGGCAGAGCCGAAGCTTTTGCCGGCAAAAACAACGTATTGGCTTCTGCCATTGACGGTCTCGGTATGGGAATCGGCTTTACGATAGCCTTGTTCCTTATGGGCTTTATCAGAGAATTTTTCGGAACCGGCACAATAACCATTAGCCTTATTAACGGCGGACAGCCGTTGTGGGATTCCGTTTTCGGTGAAAATCCGATTTTGATTTTCATTCTCGCTCCCGGAGGCTTCTTCGTTTTCGGTATGCTTATTATGCTTGCAAACAAAATTGCCGAAAGAAAGGGCAAACCGAAAGCACAGCTTCATTCCTGCAAAGCCTGTCCCATGTTCGCAACCTGTACTTCTGCCGAAAAGGAGGAGTGTGACAAATGAAAGTTTTCTTTTCTATCTTGCTTACGGCAATTTTGACACAAAACTTTGTTCTTGCGAAATTCCTCGGCATATGTCCGTTTCTCGGTGTTTCCAAAAAGACAAATACTGCGGCAGGTATGGGCATAGCGGTTATTTTCGTTATGGTTTTGTCAACTGCGGTTACATACCCCATAAATCTGCTTCTTGTAAAATTCGGTCTTGAATATCTTCAAACGATTGTATTTATCCTTGTAATTGCGGCACTTGTACAGCTTGTCGAAATCGTGCTTAAAAAGTATATGCCGCCTCTCTACAATTCACTCGGAATTTACCTTCCTCTTATCACAACAAACTGTGCCGTTCTCGGCGTTGTTTTGCTCAACATCGATAACGGTTACGGCTTTGCCGAATCAATGATAAACTCACTCGGCGGCGGTGTCGGTTTCCTTGTTGCGATGCTTATGTTTGCGGGTGTGCGTGGAAGAATGGAATCGAGTGACATCCCCGAAAGTCTTAAAGGCTTGCCGATAACGCTGGTTGCGGCATCGCTTGTTTCGATGTCCTTCCTCGGCTTTGCCGGTGTAGTCGAAAACATTTTCGCTTAAAGGAGGTAACACATAATGAATCCTATAATTATTGCGGTCATAATTGTTGCCTCGATAGGACTTGTTGCCGGTCTCGGACTTGCAATAGCTTCAGTTGTTATGGCTGTTCCCGTTGATGAAAAAGCGGAAAAAATAAGAGAGTGTTTGCCCGGAGCCAACTGCGGTGCCTGCGGATTTTCCGGCTGTGACGGTTATGCGGCAGCTCTCTCAAAGGGTGAAACCACCGAGACAAATCTTTGTTCTCCCGGCGGCAGTGAGGCGTCCTTAAAAATTGCGGAAATCACGGGACTTGCGGCAGGCAGTGTTCAACCCAAGGCGGCAATCGTGCTGTGTCAGGGAAGCTGCGGAAATTGCGATACGAAGCTTGAATACGAAGGTGTGCAAAGCTGTGCTATGGCACAGCAGCTTTTCGGAGGCCCGAAAAAGTGCCAATACGGCTGTATCGGTTTCGGGGACTGCGTTAATGCCTGCCCGTATAATGCAATTAAAATTTGTGACGGTGTTGCGAGAATCGACCCGACAATGTGCCGTGCCTGCGGAATGTGTATAAACACCTGTCCCAAGCACCTTATAGAACTGATGCCTGTTCATCAAACAAAAGCTGCCGTTCTTTGCGAAAACGGAGATAAGGGAGCTATGACAAGAAAAGAATGTAAAGCAGGCTGTATAGGCTGTATGAAATGCGTGAAAGCTTGCGAATACGGTGCTGTTACGGTTGAGGGAAACAAAGCAAGTGTCGATTACGAAAAATGTGTCGGCTGCGGCAAATGTACCGATGTTTGCCCCGTTAAATGCATTACTCTTATTAATCTTGGTGAATAATTTTGCTGAAAGCTGTAATTTTTGATTTGGACGGTACGCTTCTCGATACGCTTGAAGATTTGTCCGACAGCGTAAACAAGATGCTTTCCGAAACGGGTTTTCCCGAAAGAAGTATTGACGAAATAAGGCAGTTTGTCGGAAACGGGATGAAAAAGCTTGTTGAAAGAAGTTTGCCCGAAAAAACCGGCAAAAGCCGTTTTGATGAGTGCTACACTCTTTTTAAAGAGGCATACGGCAAAAATATGAACAACAAAACCCGTCCTTATGACGGAATAACGCATTGCCTTGAAGCTTTAAAAAGTTCGGGGATTAAAACCGCCGTTGTTTCAAACAAAAATGATGATGCGGTAAAAAAACTTTGCCGCAGCTATTTCGGTGATTTGATTGATTTCTCAAAGGGAGTAACTCACGGCATAAAGCCGAAGCCCGACCCGTCGGCGGTCAACTGCACAATTGAAGAAATGCACCTTGAAAAGGAAGACTGCATTTTTGTCGGTGATTCCGATACGGATATCCTCACCGCAAAAAACGCAGAACTCAAATCAATAGGGGTGCTTTGGGGATTCAGAGATAAAAACGTGCTTGAAAAAGCGGGTGCCGATTTTATTGTAAAAATTCCCGAAGAAATTATAGATATTATAAAATTCAAACAATGTTTTTAATAATTTTTAGGGTTTTATAATCAATATTCTATTGACAAATAACAAAATTTATAGTAGATTATTATTGTTCTAATCTTAAAATATTTGAAAGGGGAACATATTAAATGAAAAAACTTTTAGCACTTCTTATGGCTGCTGCTATGCTCTTGTCATTCGCTGCTTGCGGTAATGATAAGCCGGATGATGAAACCACAGCGGAAACCACAACGGAAAATGTTGCGGCAAACGTAGATGTTGATGGCGAAGAAGAGACAGACGCAGAAGGCGAAGAAGAAACAGAAGAGGTTACAGAGGTTGTAACCGATGAATCCGGCGAAGCTGTTACAGACAAAGAAGGTCACGCAGTTACGGAAAAAGTAACAAAGAAAGAAAGCGAAAAATCAACAAAGAAAAACAATAAGGTTACTCCCACAAAGCAGAACGAGAGCAAAGATAAGCCCGTTTCACAGTGGACAAAGCAGGAAATTATCGATTACTACAACGCTGCTGTTGTAAAGACAGACGCTTCCAGCAATCCTCCCGCAGGTCATTCCAATATGGTTCTCGGCAACGATGGTAAAATCACTGCCGACGGCGGTATGGGAATGGTTCTCAAGGTTGCTTCTCCCATCATCGAAAGCACTCTTAAGAGAAATTCAAATGATACGCACAACATCCCCGGCGAAGGCAAGCTCAAGCTTGATGACGTTAAAACAATCAAAGCAACGGAAAAGAACGGTGTTATCACTATTGAAATGACAATCAAAGAGCAAACAGACGGCCCGACGGCTGACGGCAGTGCAGGCCCCGTAGGCCGTGCTATCGGTACTCTCGGTAACCTCGACAAGGCTCTTAACGAGCTTGGTGCTACAATTTCAAGAGGTAAGGATACCGTTAAGCTCACATATGATGATGTCACAATCAAGGCAAACATCAATCAGAAAACAGGTATGGTCACAGGCGGTAAATGGCACTACAACGTAAATATTTATGTTAAAGATGCCGACATTAAGCTCGGTCTTGAATTCACAGCTAAAAACCTCAAGGCTGTTCTTGATTACTCTGTTACTTTCTAATTTAATGATTCTCAAAAGCCGTACTCTTAGGAGTGCGGCTTTTTTCAGTATGCCAATTGTTAACTTTTCGTAAAAAGCCTTGATTTTTTGTAATTTTTTTGTTACTATTAGTAGGCAATGAAAACTATGGGGGCGAAAAAAGTGAGCAAAACAAAGCGTAACGTGAGTGCTTTTCTTGCGGTTCTTATTTTAGTGTTAAGCATCACTTTTTTGGATGTCTTTGCTGCCGCAAAAGGTGATATAAACGGTGACGGAGACGTAACGGTCAGCGATGCTATGATAGTTTTTAACTATCTTTCGGGTAAAAGCTCGCTTACGGCTGAAGAAAAAGAAAAGGCGGATGTAAACGGTGACGGCGAAATCGACGTTTCCGATGCGATGAAAATTTATAACATTCTTCTCGGCAAGGATGCGGAAGATAAAAAAGAAGGTACTTTTAAAATAACAACCTACGGTTGGGGCCACGATATCGGTATGAGCCAAAACGGTGCCAATCTTTATGCTAAAAATGACGGTATGAAATATGATGCCATTTTGTCGCATTATTATCCCGGAACCACTCTTGTGAAAAAAGATTCATCTGCTCCGTCAAAGGTTAAATATGCGGGCAAGGAATATTCATTAAGGGATTATCTTGCGGGCGCTCTTTATGCGGAAATGGGCCCGTCATTCAACACCGAAGCACTCAAAGCGCAATGTGTTGTGATTTATACATACGGAAAATATCACAATAATTTCGGCATCAATTTCACATCAAACGAACACGCAATGAAGTCGAATGTAAAGGATGCCGCAAGCAGCAGCGTGATTTATGAAATTGTGGATGAGGTTACGGGTCAGTATTTGACTTACGGCGATAAGGTGGCTTTCACCCCGTATTCCGCTACTTCTTCGGGAACAACGGCTGCCTGCAAGGATATTTGGGTGCAGGATTTGCCGTACCTTACAAGGGTTGAGAGCAAATATGACAGCACGGTTTCGGGTTATAAAAAGACGGTAACATTTACAGAAGCCGAAATGAAATATAAGCTTGAAAATAACTTCGGCGTAACTCTTTCTTCAAACCCCGAAGAATGGATAAAAATTATTTCCCACGACAGCTCCGTGAACGAAAAAATAGGACACGCTCTCAGCGTTTCCATAGACGGGAAGAAAACGATTAAAGGCGCAAGACTTTATGAAACTTTAGGTCTTCGCTCTCCGTGTTATACAGTCGAATATGTTTCATATTAAACGGGCTGAAAAAGTGCAGGACAGATAAAAATATGGGATTCCTTTGGTTGCAAACTGTGAAAAAGCCAAAGGAATCCTTTTTAATTTAAAAATATTGATTTTGTGAAGCATTGTGTGATAAAATAAATAAAAACCGATTTCGGGGGATTTTGTTATGGCACAGCTTAAAATGATTTGGAAACGTAAAAAACCGAAAAAGGTTGTTTTGCCGAAAGGCTTCAGCGTTGTGAAATTTAAGGATGAAAGCGACATAGAACCGTGGCTTGAAATTTGCAAAAACGGTCTTGCGGCAGATGATGCAACGCAGGAAAGGTTTTATGAAAAAATCATAATGCACGAAGATACGTTAGCCCCACGGGATTTGTTTTTTATAGATTTTGCCAATGAGCATATAGCCACCGTAACCGCAGTTTTTCATCCTCAAAAAAAGGTTGGAGAGGTTCATATGGTGTCGGTTCGCACCGATATGAGGGGCAGAGGTCTCGGAAACGCTCTGTGCCTTATTGCTTTGAACAAGCTTTACGAGGACGGATGCGAATATGCTTTTCTTACAACGGACGAATGGAGAAAAGCGGCTGTCAGAAGCTATCTGACAAACGGATTTTTGCCTGTGGAATACGATACGGGTATGTATGAACGCTGGCAGGCGGTAATGCGTGAGAACGGCATAGACGAGCTTGAAATGTTAAATGAAGACGCAAGCACTTTCTGTACGATAAAAGCGTAGGATAATATTTTGTTAAAGCCTTGATATAATGGTCAAAATATAACAAATATCGCTGACTGTATATTGACTTTTTGTTTAACTTGTATTAAGATATAGTCATAGAGGAAATCAGTTAGGATGAGTGTTTATGATTAAAAGAGAGAAAACAGAACAGCTTTTTTCGAGGCTGCGGTGTTTTCTCTTTGACTTTTTTCGGAGGTTAGGATATGGAACGCTATATTCTGTCACTTGATCAGGGAACAACAAGCTCAAGAGCCGTTGCATTCGACAAATACGGTCGAATTGCGGCAAAAGCACAAAAAGAATTTAATCAGATTTATCCGAACACAGGCTGGGTTGAGCATGACCCGATGGAAATTTTATACAGTCAGTTCAATTCCATTACCCAGCTTTTTTCACAGTCGGATGTTCAGCCGTCACAGATTGCGGCATTGGGCATTACGAATCAGCGTGAAACCACAATCGTTTGGGATAAACATACGGGAAAACCTGTTTACAATGCCATTGTCTGGCAGTGCAGAAGAACCGCCAAAATGTGCGAGGAGCTGAAAGAAAAGGGCATAGAAGATTATGTAAAAGAAAAAACGGGACTTCTTATCGATGCCTATTTTTCGGGAACAAAAATCAAATGGATTCTTGATAATGTCGAGGGTGCAAGGGAATTGGCGGAAAAAGGCGATTTGCTTTTCGGAACGGTTGATACTTGGCTTATTTGGAATTTAACAGGCGGAAAGTGTCATGTCACCGACTATTCAAACGCATCAAGAACTATGCTTTTCGATGTTGATAAGCTTTGCTGGGATGAAAGACTTTGCAACGAGCTTGAAATTCCGATGTCTATGTTGCCGCAGGTCAGAGAATCGAGCGAAATTTACGGCTATGTTGCCGAGGGTATTCTCGGACTTGAAGAATTGGCAGGTGTTCCGGTTGCGAGTTCTATCGGTGACCAGCCCGCCGCACTTTTCGGTCAAGCGTGCTTTAATCAAGGTCAGGCGAAAAATACATACGGCACGGGTTGTTTCCTGCTGATGAATACAGGAGAAAAAAGGGTACATTCTAAAAACAACCTGGTTTCCGGTGTAGCATGGGGAATAAACGGCAAGGTTACTTATTCCATTGAGGGCAGTGCTTTTAATGCGGGTTCCGTTATAAAATGGCTCAGAGACGAGGTGCATCTTATCGATACAGCACCGAGAATCGACGAGCTTGCCGAATCCGTTGAAAACGCAAACGGTGTATATTTTGTTCCCGCCTTTACAGGTCTCGGTGCACCGTATTGGGATATGTACGCAAGAGGCTGTATGATGGGACTGACAAGAGGTGCCGACCGTGCGCATATTGCGAGGGCGTGCCTTGAAAGCATAGCCTTTCAAATGACCGATTTGCTTGAAGCGATGAATGCGGATTCGGATATTGAGCTGTCCGAGCTTCGTGTTGACGGAGGAGCTTCCGTCAGCAACATAATGATGCAGATTCAGTCGAATATGATAGGAACAACGGTAAACCGTCCGAAAATGGTTGAAACAACGGCTCTCGGTGCCGCTTTCCTTGCCGGGCTTGCGGTTGGCTTTTGGAAAGATATGAACGAAATAAGCTCGCTGAGAGAGGTTGACAGGGTGTTCAAACCGCAAATGGAAAAATCCGAGCGTGACAAAATTTATGCCGGTTGGAAAAAAGCCGTAAAACGCTCAATGGATTGGGAAGAACACGAATAAGCAAATAAATCATTGCGGTTTTTTGCATTGTTTGAGTGAAATTTTTATAAAAAGGAGCAATAAATATGGGAAAAGTAATACTTGATTGGAAAACGGCTCAGGAATTTATAACCGATGCTTTTGTCGGTGTAGGTGTTCCGAGGGAGGATGCGGAAATTTGTACCGACGTTCTTCTTGAATCCGACAGGAGAGGTATTGAATCTCACGGATGCAACAGATTTAAGCCGATTTATATTGACAGAATCAATTGGGGAATACAAAATCCTGTCACGAACTTTGAAATTATCAAAGAAACCCCCACAACCGCAGTTGTTGACGGACACGACGGTATGGGTCAGGTAATAGGACACAAGGCAATGTCAATGGCAATAAAGAAAGCCAAAGAATACGGTATGGGTATGGTTGTTGTGCGTAATTCGTGTCATTACGGTATTGCCGGATACTACACAACAATGGCAACAAAAGCGGGTTGTATAGGTATGACGGGTACAAACGCACGTCCCTCCGTTGCACCGACACACGGTGTTGAGGGTATGTTCGGAACAAACCCCTTTACAATAGGTGTTCCGACAGATGAGAAATTTGATTTCAATTTCGACTGTGCAACTTCGATTACTCAAAACGGTAAGGTTGAATATTACGAAAGAATCGGTGAGGACGTTCACCCCGGAACGATTATCGGTCTTGACGGTGAGCCTGTTGAGGGCGACGCAGGTGAAGCACTCAGAAAAATCCGAGGCGGCACGGCGGCGCTTACAACGCTCGGCGGTATAGGTGAGGCTCTCGGCGGATACAAGGGCTACGGCTTTGCGCTTGCGGTTGAATTTTTCTCGTCTGTTCTTCAGGACGGTGCTTACGGAAAGGCTCTTGACGGTAAGGGTGAAAACGGTGAAAAAGTTCCTTATCACCTCGGTCACTTCTTTATTGCGATAGATACAAACCACTTCCTCGGTGAAGATGTTTGCCGCAAAAAAGCGGGCGATATTATCCGTTCGATTCGTGCTTCCAAAAAAGCACCCGGACAGGACAGAATTTATACCGCAGGCGAAAAGGAATATGAAATTTGGCAATCGAGAAAGGATTCCGGCGTGCCGATTAATGAATCCGTTCAAAAGGAAATGTCAAAGGTTCGTGACGATTTGGGGCTTGATTACAAGTTCCCGTGGGAATAATGAGGTGTAGATAATGGATTACGCAAAAAAAGCACTTGAATGTCATTATGAATGGCAGGGAAAAATCGAGGTTACGGCAAGAGCAAAAGTAAACGATAAGGATTCGCTTTCGCTTGCATACACACCGGGTGTTGCACAGCCTTGCCTTGAAATTAACAAAGATTACAGCAAAAGCTATGAGCTGACAAGAAGACACAACCTTGTTGCCGTTATCACGGACGGCACGGCTGTTTTGGGACTCGGAGATATCGGCCCCGAAGCAGGTATGCCCGTTATGGAGGGCAAGTGTGTGCTGTTTAAGGAATTTGCGGGCGTTGATGCGTTCCCCCTTTGCATACGTTCAAAGGATGTTGACGAAATCGTCAACACAATCGCCTTGCTTGCAGGTTCTTTCGGTGGAATTAATCTTGAGGATATCGCAGCTCCGAGATGCTTTGAAATCGAAAGAAAATTAAAAGAAAGAAAAGATGTTGACATTCCCGTTTTTCACGATGACCAGCACGGAACGGCAATTGTATGCTCCGCCGCATTGATGAACGGACTTAAATGTGTAGGCAAAAAGGTTGAAGATGCAACGGTTGTTATCAACGGTGCAGGCTCGGCAGGTATTGCCATTGCAAAGCTGTTTTTGCAAATCGGAGTTAAGGACGTTATTATGTGCGACCGTTTCGGTATTGTTTGCAAGGGCAAAGCGGGTATGACCTCGGCACAGGAGGAAATGGCTGAAATTTCAAACAAAAACAACATCGACGGAACGCTTGCCGATGCACTTAAAGGTGCAGATGTGCTTGTGGGTGTTTCCGCACCGGGATGTGTTTCGCAGGAAATGATTAAGTCAATGGCTAAGGACGCTATGGTTATGGCTATGGCAAACCCCGTGCCGGAAATTATGCCGGATGAAGCAAAAGCCGCAGGCGCGGCGGTTGTGGGAACGGGCAGAAGCGATTACCCCAACCAGATAAACAACGTTCTTGCTTTCCCCGGAATTTTCAGAGGTGCGCTTGACGTAAGAGCAAGCGACATAAACGAGGAAATGAAAATTGCCGCAGCAAAGGCAATTGCATCGCTCGTTTCGGACGAAGAGCTTACACCCGAATATATTATCCCGAAAGCTTTTGACGAAAGAGTGGGCAAAACCGTTGCCGCCGCAGTGGCACAAGCGGCAAGAGATACGGGCGTTGCGAGAATTTAAGATTTAAAAAGAGATAAATTAAAGACGAAAAAAGGATTCTTTCGGCTTTCGCAGTGTTTGTGACTGCACCGAAAGAATCCTTTATTTTTTACTGCTTGATTTCAAAATTATATGTTGTGTCGGGGTTGCTTGCTTCGTATACAAAGCTGAAGCCGTATGTTCCGTCGCTGTTGTAAAAGACGCTGTAACCGTCATATCCGTTTGACGAGGAAAGGATAAGCTTTTTGCCGTTCATATAAATTTCGGGGCAATTAAGCTCCGTAAAGCCGTCAACCCTTATTGCAATGTTGTTTTTGCCGCCCTTGACGGAAAATACGGCTGTGTTGTTTTCACATCTCACAGTCGGGACAAGCTTATCCTCTTTTACCGTACCGACACTTGCCTTTACGGTAACGGGCTTTAAAGCACTGTCCTCACGAACCGAAAGCACCTGCGAATCGTTTTCTTCCGTACCCTCGCCCCACGGGAGAAGCACAAGCGTAAGCTTTATCGAATCGCCCGCTTTGAATGTAATTTTTTTCGTGTCGAGAGTAAGAACACCTGTTGTTTTGCTTTTTGAAGATGTTTCCCTGAAAGCAAGCGGTATGTTCGATTTTTCACCGCCGACGGTGATTTCGCTGTCACGCACAATGAGTGCAAAGTTACAGCCGAAATTGTTTTCAAGCTGATTTTCCGTTTCGTCCGTGACATCGTAAAAGCTGAAATAAGGTGATTCGGAGCCGAGCGTGTAATAATCGGTTTTTGCAAGCTTTTCCGTGCCTACGTCAACGCTTACGGGGTTGTTGCTCTCGTCAAGATAGCCTGCCTTGTTGAAGCAAACATATCGTCCGTCAAAATAAAACAGGTCAAAGTCTCTTTTGAAATTTGCAAACGTAACGTCACGCAGGAAGTTGATTTCAACTGTGTAGTACGTTCTGTTTTCATCGGTTTGCGGAAACTCAACGTGACGGAGTGTGTATTCGTAAGAACCGCAGTCCGAAAGGTAGCTTTGCGTGATGTCGGAATATGTTTGACCGACCGAATCGATTTTTGAACTTACATATTCGCTGAGAACCGTTTCTTTTTCTATAAGCCCCAAAGTTTTCGGAGTGTAGTTGACAAACTTTAAAATTCCGACAGAGTTAAACTGCGGCTGACTTGACCAAATTTTGCCGCTTCTTGTTCTGAAATCCGGCAAAAGCCAGCCGTCTTTTCCGAAAACGAAGTAAGGCGCTATGCAGTTGGATTCCGTGGTTCCCGTGGAAAGGTGATAGTAAGAGGTGTGAAATTCAATTGAAGAAAGCTGTTTTAAAGGGTAATTTCCCCAATTTTGATAAAGATTCAAAAGCGTAAAAGAAAGAGTTTCTTCGGCTTTTATCGAAATCGGGAAGAAGCAATCACCGTATTGATAATCTTTTGCACTGTAAAACGGTTCGCCGCCGTCACCCTGAAAGTTTTTGCACACTTCAACATCGACAGGCACAAGAGTGTCGGTATTGTCAAGCAGTGCGCCGGCTTCAAGACAACCGTTTTCACTGAACATTCTGATGTAAAGCGTTCTGTCATATTCGTCTGACGTTATTGTTATGGGTGCTTTGAACTGAAGAAGCGGGTTGTTGTAAGCGTTTGTAAAATCGGTTCCGTCCATTCTGAAGGTGTAAGCACCTCTTAACGCATCGTATTTCAAAAAAGCGGCGTTGGAGTTTGATTTTTCCGTTTGAATATTGTCAAGGGGGTTTCTTTCGATTTGTGCCTCTTTTTGTATGCAATCGAAAGAGTGTGTTTTGTCGGTGTAAATTCTTGAGCCGAAAGTTACGCAGTTTGAAGAATATTTGCCCGTTTCGTCATATTTGTTTATACCCGTACCCTCTGTGTAGCTTGCTGTTTGTTTAAAAACATAATAACCGTTTTCAAGACTTATCGAAGCTGATTTTGTTGAGCCGTCGGAGGGGATTATAAAGCCGATAATTCCGACATTTTTAATGTCAAAAGCCACATACTCGACAGATGAAGAATCAAAGGACATATCCGAGTGTATGCCGTCTTTGTCTTTTATTTGAAAAGCTAAAACCGTATCGGCGGGAATTTTGACAACGCTTCCGAACTCTTTAAGCTCGTTTGTTTCTTCAAGAGCATAAAGGCTTAATTGGCTGTAAATTCTGTCGGCATAAACGTGATATGCTTTTTCCGCTTTAAATAAATCCGATTTAAAATCGAAATCACGCACACGACAGTCGTAATAATATTCTCCGAGCCTTATTGTGTTAACTCTGATGTCGGATGAGGAATCCGATGAAAAGTAAGTTTTTCCGCTTGAATCGACAAAGTAAGTGTCAAACGAATCTGCAATGTAAACGTTTCCGCTTTCGTCTGTTATGCTTGCGAAATTTTTGCTCGAAAGCGAATGAGTTAAGATTATTTCGGAATTTTTAATTTCATATGAGCTTCTGTTTTTGTCGGTATATTTTGCCTGAACTTGATTTTTAATTTCGGAAGCAAGCTTTATTGTGCTTGACAAATCGGAGTCGCCGTCGATGTCATTTATTATTTCCGATTTATTTTCACCGCTCGGAGAAGCTTCCCCGTAATCGCCGTAGGAAATTCCGCAGAAAAAAAGCTGTAATGCACAAAGAATAAACGCAATTGCCTTTGTAAGATATTTCATAAAAAAACTCCTTTACTTTTTGTTGAGAGTTATTAAAATATTTTGCTTTCAAAGAATCTCGGCTAAAATTGTGTTGGAAAGAAGAAAGCCTTTTCTTGTAAGCTTCAAATTTTCGCCGTCAAAATCCATAAGTCCCGCTTTTATAAAAGGGGAGCTTTTTTTGAACATTTCTTCGTCAATCGGGTGCGAAAATCTTTTAAATACTTCACTTTGATTTATTCCCTCCGAAAGCCTCAGTTTCAGCATCGCAAATTCTTCAAAGCTGCCGCCCTCACCGTCATCAATACGGGAAAGCGGATTTTTTATATATTCATCGAAATTGCGTTCGTGAAAAAAGCGTTTTCCGTTTAAAAAAGAATGTGCCGCCGTGCCGAGTCCCAAATATTCTTCACAGTTCCAATATTTCAAATTGTGTCGGCTTTCGTATCCCTTTTCGGCAAAGTTTGAAATTTCGTATTGATGCAAGCCGACCTTTTCAAGGCGTTCGCACACAAGCTCGTAAAAATCGCACACGTCATCCTCGTCGGGGAGAGCAAGCTCGTTTTGCCTGCGGTAAAAGAGCGTATTTTCTTCGATTTTAAGTATGTATGCACTGACGTGTCTGACGTTTAACGAAACGATAAAATCCAAGGTCTTTTCAAGGCTCTGCTTTGTTTGCAAAGGAACGCCGAGCATAATGTCGAGGGAAATGTTGTCTATTCCGTGTCGTCGGCACAACTGCACGGAATTTTTTATTTCATCTGCGGTTGACTGCCTGCCGAGGATTTTTCTTTCTTCGTCAAGAGCAGACTGCATACCCATTGAAATTCTGTTTACTCCGCATTTCGACAGACTTTCGATTAAGTCCTCGCTGCATGATGACGGGTTCACCTCAACGGTGATTTCACCGCTTGAAAAATTAAATTGTTTTTTCAGTTTTTCTATCAGCTTAACAAGTCTGTCATTGCCGAAAATGGAGGGCGTGCCGCCGCCGAGATAGATTGTGTCGGCACTTAAATTTTCGTAAGACGAAATTTCACGCATTAACGCAGAAAGATATTTGTCCTTTTTTTCTTCGTTATCTCTTAAAGAATAAAAATCACAGTACGGGCATTTTGATTTGCAAAAAGGTATGTGAACGTAAACGCCTATATTTTTCATATTAATTTAATTCCCATAATCATTCTGTTTCTTGTGCCTACAACCAAGGTGTCGTTAAAAACTGCCGGTGAGGCTTCGATAAGACCGACGGAGCCGATTTTGTCAAGAAGCTTTCCGCTTGCGGCATCAAGCATCACGATGTCACCTGCCGTATCGCAGTTGATTAAAACACTTTTACCGGAAGAATCGGTTATAAAGCACGGAGAAGTCCAGGTATAGCCGTTTTCGGCATAATACCAAACCTCTTTGCCTGTTTTTTTGTCAAGTGCCGCAATGCCGCCGCTGTATCTGTCGGGATAATGTGCAAGAGGAACGTAAATTAAGTTTTCGCAATCGTTTTTTCCCAGAGCGATTGTACCCTGAACACCGCCTGATGTGCCGCTGATTGTTGAGCAGTTGTAATTCTTTTTCCAAACCACTTCGCCGGTTTCCGCATCGATTTTGAACACGGGAATATCGCCTCTGGAGTTTTGTTGTGTCCAATGAAGTGAGGTTGAAATGTAAAGATAAACCTTATCTCCCTCTTTTTCGAGAACGGGGGAGCAGTTTGTGTCGTCAACCGTATCCTGCATCCAAATAACGTCAAAAGTTTTCATATCTATGCAGTAAAGGTATCCGCCGTTGTCGGCAATATACATATACTGACCGTAAAAAACAGCACTTGTTTCAAAACCGTACCAATAATTTTCGGAATTGCTTCGTTTGGTGGTCACTTTGAGTTTTACAGGCTCATCGGGGTTTATTGAAAGCTTGCCGTTTTCTTTATCGTATTTTGAGTTAAGACGTATCGAATAAATCAAGCCGTTTTCACACGGATAAATAAGTGTGTCCGTCTTTTCGCAGACAAGCGCGGAGGAATCGAACGCTCCCCATGTTCTGTGGGCGAGGCTGTCCAAACCGCTGTATTCTTTTAAAATGCTGCAATCGAGCAAATTTATAATAAACATTTTAGGTGCTGTGCCGGAGGGGTTGTAGTCGCCCGCACCCACATACATAATGGGATATCCCCTGGGGTCAAGTGCGCCCGCACCCTTAAAAGTGAAGCCTAAGCTCATAGGCTTTCTTGTGTAAGAACCGTCATCCAGGTCAAGAAAATAAATCTCTCCCGACATGGTGGCATAAATTACTTCCGTGAGGTTTTGCTTTGCTTTCTTTTCGGGGAAAATATTCATATTGTTTTTTGTTTCGTCATCCCAGCGGACAATCAGGGGTTGTCCCGTCCAACCGCTGCCTGTCCAAGCGGCATAACCCGAACCGCTTGCAAGGCTTCCCGTTTGCGTTTGCCAAATATCGGAAGAAAACTTTTTGCTTTCGAGCTTTGCACTTCCCCAAACGGCACTGTCACGAAAATTGTTTCCCTTAAAGGTTGTTATGCCGTTCACCTTTGAATATGTGCCGTCAACACCGAAGTCGAAGTTTTCGGCGGAATATGAATTGATTTTTTTATTTCCCGAAAAAATTTCAGTTTTCAGCCCGAATTTTTCGGGATTTGTACTGTCTGTCGAATGGGGAGAAAATTTTACGTCTTCTTTTTTTGCCGTGGTTTTTTCTTCTTTTTTTGAGGATGTTTGAACAGCTTGAGAATTTGTTTCAAGTTCGGGATAATTTGAACGGTGCTGTGCGAAGCTTACACTTGCCCATATGACCGTTGCTGCGGAAATTACGGCACAAACCGCAACGATAAGGTTTTTTCTTTTCATAAAATCACACTCCGAAAAAAAGCAGCCGATAACGGCTGCTCGAAATTAGTACTTAATAAGGTATTTGTTGATTTCCCACTGTGAAACCATTGTGCTGTACTCATGCCACTCAGCCTTTTTACCTTCGATATATTTTTCAAAAACGTGTTCGCCCACAGCCTCTTTTATAAACGGGTCACGGATGCTTTCTTCAATTGCTTCTTCAAGTGATTTCGGAAGCATCTCAATGTTATTGGCTTTAAGCTCCTCATCGGTCATATCGTAAAGGTTTGCGTATGTGGGGGCAACGGGGGTAAGACCTCTTTTGATTCCGTCAAGACCTGCTGCCAGACAAAGTGCCATTTCTATGTAAGGGTTGCAAGACGGGTCGGGGCTTCTAAGCTCGACTCTTGTTGCGTTGCCTCTTGCGGAGGGAATACGCATAAGACTGCTTCTGTTGCTTACGCTCCAGGAAATGTATACGGGAGCTTCGTAGCCGGGAACAAGACGCTTATATGAGTTTACAAGCGGATTTGCAAAGGTTGTTATGCCCTTGATGTGTTCCATAATGCCCGCAATGAACGAATAGGCATCCTTGCTCAAACCAAGCTCGTCGTCGGGGTCAAAGAACGCATTTTTTCCGTCCTTGAAAAGTGACATATTTGTGTGCATACCCGAACCGGGGATTCCGAAAACGGGCTTCGGCATAAATGTAGCGTGAAGATGCTGCTGCTCGGCAATTGTTTTAACAACATATTTAAAAGTTACAACGTCATCGGCAACGTGCAGAACCTCACCGAATCTGAAACCGATTTCGTGCTGACCGTCGGCACATTCGTGATGTGATGCTTCAATTTCAAAGCCGAGCTTTTCAAGTGCAAGGCACACGTCACGGCGACAGTTTTCACCCAAATCGATAGGGCCCAAATCGAAGTAACCGGCTTTGTCAACGGTTTCTGTTGTGGGGTTTGAATCTGCGTCACGCTTGAAAAGGAAAAATTCACATTCGGGGCCGACGTTGAAGCTGTATCCCATATCCTCCGCTTCTTTAATTACCTTTTTCAACACGTTTCTGGGGTCGCCCATAAAGGGTGTTCCGTCTGTTGAATAAACATCGCAAATAACTCGTGCCGTATCGGGACACCACGGGAAAATCGCAAAAGTGTCATAATCGGGTTTTAAATACATATCCGATTCATCAATTCTCACAAACCCCTCGATTGAAGAGCCGTCGAACATACATCCGCCGTCGAGAGCCTTTGAAAGCTGTTTGACTGTTATGGCAACGTTTTTCGGCGTGCCGAAAACGTCGGTGAATTGCAAGCGAACAAACTGAACGCCTTTTTCTTCCGCAATGCGAAGTATATCTTCCTTAGAGTATCCCATAACACAAATCCCCTTTTGTAAAGTAACAATTCATTTTAGTTTATTATACCATATGCGGAAATTTTGTCAATTAACAAAATTGTGCGGAATGAGGGCTGTTATTATAAAAATATTAGTGTCTATTACATATAATTCGCAAATTCTTCGGAAATTTTGTTATATAAACACTTTAAAATTACTGTAATGTATGATATAATAATTCGATGAATACTCAAAATGGGGATTGGCGGTGAAAAAGGAAGATGAGAAAATTTTACGCACTGATTTTACCTGCTTTATGCTTTCTTATTTTGCTGCTTGCTTCCTGCACCGAAAACGCAGATGTGAACGAAAAATCAAGCGAGGTTAAGGTGCTTGTCGGAACGGACGGAGAAAGCTATCACGCAATAGTCGGAGAGGACGGCTTCCCCGTTTTTGATGAAAAAGGAAAGCTTTCGGTGGCACTTGACGACGGCGAGGGAGGTTACGGTAAAAACGCAAACGGAGAATACGTTACGTCCAAGACCGAATCTCCGAACGTTCTTTCGTCAAAGGACGAAATTCATACAAGGTTTTTCAGAATGAAAGTTCCGAAAGGCTGGGAAAACGTCAGCGAAAGTCTTGCGGAAATTAAATACACGAAAAATTCAAAAACGGCAAAAATAACCGTCAACGAAAGGTCATCGCTGAGCGTCAAAGAGTGTGAAGCGGAGGTTGAGGAAATTCTTTCCTCTCTCGGAAAGCTTGAAAAAGAACACGTTTCACTGAGCTTTGCCGAAGCGGAAAAAATCTCGGTAGAAAAAAGGATATCCGTTTATGTTTTCAGTGCCGAGGGAAGAACATATTTTATTAAAGTTTTTTCCGACGAAGAGCTTTTTGACGAAATTGATTTTGAAGAAATAATTAACACGATAAAATTCAGAAAAGGAGAGTAATTATTATGTTGTTTACACAGGAAATCGGTATAGATTTGGGAACAGCCAATACGCTTGTTTTTGTTAAGGGAAAAGGAATTGTTATAAGAGAGCCGTCCGTTGTGGCGGTTGACGAGCGTTCAAAACCGCCGAAGGTTGTGGCTGTCGGCACACAGGCAAAAGAGATGATAGGCAGAACCCCCGGTTCGATTGTTGCGGTGCGTCCGCTGAAGGACGGAGTTATTGCCGATTTCGACATTACTTCGGATATGCTCAAGGAGTTTATAAGACGTGCCATCAGCGGTTCTCCTTTTTCGAGGGCAAAGGTAAGAATTTGTATTCCTTCAGGTGTTACGAGCGTTGAAAGACGTGCCGTTCACGATGCCGCAAGAAGTGCCGGCGCAAAGTATGTAAGCCTTATAGAAGAACCGATGGCTGCGGCCATAGGTGCGGGACTTCCCGTAAGAGAAGCAAAGGGAAGCCTTGTTGTTGATATCGGCGGCGGCACTGCCGAGGTTGCCGTAATTTCACTTGGAGACATTGTAACCTCACGTTCCGCAAGATGTGCCGGCGACAAGCTTGACGAAGCAATAATCGCACACATCAGAAAAAAATATAATGTGCTTATCGGTGAAAGAACAGCGGAAGAAATAAAAATAAACATCGGTTCCGCTTACCCTTATGAAAATGAGGGAACGATGACCGTCAAGGGCAGAAGCCAAATTGACGGTTTGCCGAAGCTTATTGAAATTTCAGCAGACGAAATAAGAGAAGCTTTGGCGGATTCGGTCAGCCTTATTGTCGAAGCCATACGCTCAACGCTTGAAAAAACGCCGCCCGAATTGGCAAGCGACATAATCGACAACGGAATTATGCTCACAGGCGGAGGAGCTTTGCTTAGGGGACTTGACAAGCTTATTGCGATTGAAACGAAAATGCCCGTACACATTGCGGAAAATCCCCTTGACTGCGTTGTAAACGGCACGGGAATTAGCCTTGAATCGAACACATTAAAATAAAATCCGAAAGGAATTTTTGACAATGGGAGAATTTTTCAGAAGCAAAAAATTTAAAATTCTTGCCTGTGTTGTGGCTGCTCTTTTTCTCGGTACGCTTTTTGCCGCAATTTCCGACAGCGGCACGTCACCCGTGTCATCTGTTGTCAGCACCGTGTTTTCACCGATAGAACGTCTGTCATCATATGCGGTTGAAAAGACAAAGAATTTTACGGTTAAATTTCGCTCATCCGCTTCTTATGCCGAAAGGATAAAAGAGCTTGAGGCTGAAGTCGAAAAGTATCAGCTTCAGCTTGTGGAATACGAGCAGGCAAAACAGAAGCTTGCGGTTTATGAAGATTTTCTTGATGTAAAGGAAGAAAATCCAGATTATGAATTTGAATCGGCTTCGATTATCGCAAGGGATTCTGCGGATATGTATTATTCCTTCGTTATCGCAAAGGGTTCGTCCGACGGCATAGAGGTAAATGACCCCGTAATTTACGGAAAGTACCTTGTGGGTGTGGTTACGAGCGTGAAGCCGAACACAGCCGTTGTAAAAACCGTTCTCGACCCGGAAGTGAATGTCGGTGCATACGATGTTCAAAGCCGTGAATACGGTTATGCTACAACAGACAACAATCTCTCCGCGGAAGGAAAATGTATGCTTCCCGGACTTAAAAAATCGACCTCGATAACAAGCGGCTCGGTTATTTGCACATCGGGAATCGGCGGAATTTATCCGAAAGATTTAATTATCGGCACTGTCGAAGAAGTGTTGAACGATTCGCACACGGTTTCGGTTTATGCCGTAATAAAGCCGGGTGTTGAAATTACGGATTTGCAGGATATTTTTGTTATAAAAAGCTTTGACGGACAAGGTGTTACGACAACAGATTAAGGGCAGGTGAAAAGCGATGATAAAAGAAAATTTACCGATTTATATTAAACGTACCGTTATAACTTTTATCATTGTTATCGCCGCAATTCTTCAAAACACTCCGGGCATTTTGCCGCATATGTTTTCTGCGGAGGCAATGCTCCTCATTCCCGTTGTTGTGTCCGTTGCGATGTTTGAAAATGAAATTGTCAGTATGGTTTTCGGTTTGGTCGCGGGACTTTTGTGGGATGCCGTGAGTGTTGAGGGGCAGCATTTTCACTCTGTTATCCTTTGCGTTTCGGCTTTCTTTATTTCAATGCTTATCAGGCAAAGGGTAAGAAACACGCTTTTTTCCTCGATGATACTGAGCTTTGCCGTGACCTTTGTTCACAATACCGTGTATTGGCTTATATTTGTTTTGGCATCGTCTTCGGAGGGTGCCGGAGGAGCTTATTGGAGATTTTATTTTCTGTCCTGTTTTTATACGGTAATTTTGGGCATTGCGGTCTATCTTATTATAAGGCCTATCGAAAAGGCTTTTCGAGTGTAATCGGTAAAAAATTTTTACGGAGGTGTTACGGATGCGAAAATTCAGCAAAAGAGATTATGTCATAATCGGAATTATTTCGATGGTGTTTTTGGCATTCGTATGCCGACTCGGTTATTTTCAGCTTGTCCATGCGGAGGATTATAAGGATGCGGGCAAGACTGTTTCCTCACGTTCGGTTGTCGTTAAGGCAACAAGAGGTGAAATACTTGACAGAAACGGCTACCCTTTTGTGACAAACAGACAGGGAAATGCCGTGATTTTCGATGCTTCAAACGGCTTTCCCGAATATGAAAATCAGAAAGAAAGAAACAGAATAATTCTGAAACTTATAAATTATTTTGAAAAAGCGGGAGAAGAATGGATTGACAACCTTCCGCTTGAAATCGGCAAAAACGGAAAAGCGGTTTTCAAAGAAGACTGCGAGGATGAAATAAACGAAATGAAAAGCCGTGAAAGGCTTAATTTGAACAGCTACGCCACTGCCGAAAACTGTCTTGATGCGTTGATTGAACGGTACAGTTTGCAGGAATATTCCAAAAGCGACGCGTGTAAAATCGCCTCCGTGTGCTATGAGATGCTTCAAAAAAGCTTTAATTCATCAAATCCGTATACCTTCGCAGATGATGTTTCGGATAAGCTTGTTTCCATTATAAAAGAAAACAGCGCATCCCTGCCGGGTGTCGATACCGAAATCGCAACATACCGTGAATATACGGACGGTACGGTCGCACCGCACATAATAGGAATGACAGGTGTAATCAGTGCGGAGGAATATGAAAAGAAAAGCGACTCTTACAGTATGACCGACATTATCGGAAAAAACGGTATCGAGCTTGCAATGGAAAGCTATCTGAAAGGTAAAAACGGTGTAAAAACATATTACAGCGATGCTTCGGGCGAAACGCGAGCCGAATATACCGTGTCGCCGGAGCAGGGCAACAACATTATGCTCACGCTTGATTACAATTTGCAAAAGGTCACACAAAAAGCCGTTCAAGACTGTGCGGAATCAATAGAGGATAATCCGTTCCCTGCGGCAGGTTCTGCGGTTGTTATAAAGGTTGATACAGGCGAGGTTTTGGCGGCGGCAACATATCCGAGCTATGATGTTGAGCAGTACAGCGAAGATTACGAAAAGCTTGCCAAGGATACGTCTGCACCTTTGTGGAACAGAGCTTTTTTAAGCACATACACACCCGGTTCGACAATGAAGCCCGTAGTTGCGATTGCGGGGCTTGAGGAAGGAACAATAACGGGCGATGACGGCACTTATTGCAACAGCACATATACTTACCGTGACATAACTCTCGGCTGTACCGATGCTCACGGTTTTACAAATGTAGTGACTGCGATTTACCATTCCTGTAATATATTTTTCTACAACTTAGGTGAAAAGCTCGGCATTTCAACTATGAACGAATACAGAAAAACGTTCGGCTTTGCACAAAAAACAGGCATTGAAATAGAGGAAGCGACAGGCACTTTGGACAGCCCCTCTTACCGTCAAACATTGGGGCAGGAATGGTATCCCGGCTTTACATTGCAGTCGGCAATCGGAAATGCCGGCGACCAGGCAACACCTATTCAGCTTGCAAATTATTGTGCCACAATCGCAAACGGCGGAACAAGATATAAGTGTACTTTAATTAAATCGGTAAAATCTTATGATTATTCAACAACCGTTTTTGAAAATGAGGCGGAGGTTGCCTGTGAGACGGGTGTTTCGAAAAAAACGCTCGAATATGTAAGGGAAGGTATGCTCAAAGTCGGCACTGTCGGTTTTTGCCAATATGCCTTCAGCTCACTGCCTGTTAAAGCGGCGGCAAAAACGGGTACTTCTCAGGTCGAAAAAGTGGTAAACGGCGAGAAGAAAATTTGCAACAACGGTTTCCTTATAACTTATGCTCCTTATGATGAGCCTGAAATTGCGATTTGTGTTGCAATCGAGGGTGCATCCTCCGGTGCTGCGGTTGCACCCGTTGCGAGAGATATTTATTCTTATTATTTCAGTCAGGACAAAAATTCTTCCGAAGATGAACCCGGAAGTGTTCAAAGCACACAGCCGAGCGGAGATTTGGTACATTAATTGTTTTTGAAGACACACCTTGCACTTAGGCTGCGGCAAGGAAAATGTTGATTTAAGCACTTTGCAGCCGGAAAGGTAAAGGAATTTCGATGGGTATTTTCAAAAAGTTCAGTATGGGACTTAAAAAGACAAGGGACAGTATGGCGGGAGCAATCGACAATATGCTCCACAGCTACAAGGATATTGATGATGAATTATACGAGGATCTTGAAGAAATTCTTGTAATGGGCGATGTCGGTGTTACAACCGCAAGCGAAATTGTCGAAAGATTAAAAGAAAGAGTTAAACAGAAAAACATAGGCACTCCGGCTAAAGTTAAGGAACAGATAAAAGAAATCGTTTCCGAAATGCTTCAGGGCGAGGAGGAAATGAGCCTTATTACAATGCCCTCCGTTATTCTTGTAATCGGTGTAAACGGTGTGGGAAAAACAACAACAATCGGCAAAATGGCGGCTATGTATAAGGCACAGGGTAAAAAGGTTATTCTCGGTGCTGCCGATACTTTCAGAGCTGCCGCAATCGAACAGCTTGAAGTTTGGGCGGAGCGTGCCGGTGTGGATATTGTAAAGCATAAAGAGGGTGCCGACCCCGCAGCGGTGGTGTACGATACGATTCAGGCAGGCATTTCGAGAAATGCCGACATCATTATCTGCGACACTGCCGGCAGACTTCATAACAAGAAAAATCTTATGGATGAGCTTGCGAAAATTTACAGGGTAATCGATAAAGAACTGCCGTATTCCGACCGTGAAAGCTTGCTTGTGCTTGACGCAACAACGGGACAGAATGCCGTAAATCAGGCAAGAGAATTTAAAAATGTTGCCGAAATCACGGGCATAGTTTTAACGAAGCTTGACGGCACGGCAAGGGGCGGCGTTGTGCTTGCGATAAAAAACGATTTGCGTGTTCCCGTTAAGTTCGTCGGTGTCGGTGAGCAGATAGACGATTTACAGCCGTTTAATCCTCAAGCTTTTGCCGAGGGCCTTTTTGATGCGGAAGTTAAACACGAAGAAGAGGAAGGCGAAGATTGATAAATGGATTTTTTGATTGCAACCCACAACAGAAAAAAGCAAGCGGAAATGCAGCGTGTTTTGGAGCCTCTCGGAATAAGTGTTAAAACCGCGGAGGATTTGGGCATTACGCTTTCGGAGGTCGAAGAAACGGGATTAACGTTTGCCGAAAACGCAAAAATAAAAGCACTTTCGGGATGTAAGGAGAGTGCTTTGCCGTGTATTGCCGATGATTCGGGACTTTGCGTTGATTTCTTAAACGGAGCGCCGGGTATTTATTCGGCAAGGTATTCGGGTGAACACGGTAATGATGAAGAAAACAATGCTAAATTGTTAAATGAGCTTAAAGGTGTTGAAAAAGAAAAAAGAACGGCACATTTTATTTGCAGCATTTGTTGCTGTTTCCCCGACGGCAGAGAAATCACGGCAGAGGGGAAATGCTTTGGATATATAGGCTTTGAAAAGCACGGAAACGGCGGCTTCGGATATGACCCGCTGTTTATAACCGAAAACGGATGCTTCGGGGAGCTGACTGCCGAACAAAAGGATGAAATCAGCCACAGAGGAAACGCCCTGAGAGCATTTAAAGAAAAATTGAAAACGGAGAAATTATATGACAAGTAAAGAAAGAGCAAATTTAAGAGGACAGGCAAATTCTATCGAAGTTCTTTATCAGATAGGAAAGGGCGGAATTAACGATGCGTTTATCGAGCAGACTAAAGCCGCACTGAAAAAGAGGGAGCTTATAAAATTGAAGGTTCTTCTCGAATCCTCTCCCGTATCTCCCCGTGAAGCGGCGGACGAAATTGCGGAAAAAACAGGTTCGGAAGTGGTTCAGGTTATTGGCGGATGTATGATTTTTTACAAATATAATCCCGAACTTCACAAGGATGATAAAAAGAAAAAATCAACCGCAAAAAGACTTTCCGACATAAAAGGAAAAAGAAAATGAAAATAGGTATTTTCGGCGGAACTTTTAATCCCGTACACAACGGACACATAAATCTTGTAAAAAATTTCAAACGTGAGCTTACACTCGATAAGGTTCTTATCATCCCCACAGCAACTCCTCCGCACAAGCAAGCGGAACAGTTGGCTTCGGGGGAGGACAGGTTGCAAATGTGCAGTCTGGCTTTCAAAGGCTTGGCAGAGGTCAGTGATACCGAAATTTCAAGGGGCGGCAAGAGCTACACGGTAAACACCCTTGAAACGCTCAAAGAAATTTACAAAGACGACACTTTTTATTTCCTTGTAGGCTCGGATATGCTGCTGAGCTTTAAAAGGTGGTACAGGTGGGAAGACATTCTTGCTATGTGTACTCTTTGTGCCGCAGACAGAAATAACGAGGAAACCTGTCGTGATGCGGATGCCGAATTTTTTAAAAAAGTGATTTTTTGTGATTTCCCGAAAACGGTGGTAAGCTCAAGCGAAATAAGGGAAAAAATAAAAAAAGGCGAGGATATTTCGTCGCTTGTTCCGCAGGAAATTGAATTATATATTAAAGAAAAAGGGTTATATGATGTGTGATACCGAAAGAAACGAAGAATTTATAACGCTGATAAGAAAAAAACTGAATCCCGATCGCTTTGAACATTCGCTCAACGTAGCGGAAAGTGCAAAAAAGCTTGCGGAAAAATACGGATGTGATGAGAAAAAAGCTTATACGGCGGGACTGCTTCACGACGTAATGAAAAACTCAAGCGATTTTGAGCAGTTGAATGTTATAACAAAAGCGGGTTGGGAGCTTACCTTGTGCGAAAAAGCCAATAAAAAGCTTTGGCACGCAATTGCCGGTGCGGCTTTTATGAAAACCGAGCTTAAAATATGTGACGGTGAGCTTATAGATGCCGTAAGATATCACACAACCGCAAAAGCGGATATGACCGTGCTTGAAAAGGTAATTTATGTTGCCGATTTTATTTCCGCAGACCGTAACTATCCGGGTGTGGATGAGGTAAGACGTTTGGCAGAGCAGAGCCTTGAAAAGGCAATGATGGCAGGACTTGAATTTTGCATTTCAGAAATAACGAAAAGAAGACAGGTTCTTCATCCCGACAGCGTAAACGCATATAATGAGATAATAATTCAGGAGGTATTGATATGAAGTACGAAGAACTGATAAAAAATATTGTAAAGGCACTTGACGAGAAAAAAGCGGAGGATATTAAAATTATCGAAACTGCCGAGCTTACAATTGTTGCCGACAGCTTTATCGTGGCAACCGGTACATCAAGCACACACGTCAAGGCGCTTTCCGGTGAAGTGGAGGAGTCGCTTTCAAAACTCGGTGCGGAGCCGGAGCATATTGAAGGCAGAGCAACGGGCTGGATTCTTCTTGATTACGGAACGGTTGTTGTTCACATTTTTGACAGACAGAGCAGAGAATATTATAATATAGAAAGACTTTGGCAGGATGCGAAAATCAGTACCGCCGAGGATATTCTTTCATAACAGTATAAAAACTTGATTTTAGGAGCTGAAATAAAAATGAACTACGATTTTAAAACCGCCGAAAAAAAGTGGCAGGACAAATGGGAAGAAGCAGGTGTTTTCCATGCAGAGGACAATTCCGATAAGAAAAAGTTCTATGCCCTTGTGGAATTTCCTTATCCCAGCGGTGCAGGTATGCACGTCGGACACATCAAGGCTTATTCGGGCCTTGAGGTAGTTTCCAGAAAACGCAGGATGGAAGGTTACAACGTGCTTTTCCCGATAGGCTTTGACGCTTACGGACTTCCCACGGAAAACTATGCGATAAAAACGGGTATACATCCCCGTCAGGTTACGGATGACAACATTGCAAAGTTCACCTCCCAGCTTAAACGTGTAGGTTTTTCTTTCGATTGGAACAGAGTAATCGACACAACTCAAGAGGATTATTACAAGTGGACGCAGTGGATTTTCCTGAAAATGTTTGAAAACGGTCTTGCTTTCAGGGATAAAACCCTCGTAAACTATTGCCCCTCCTGCAAGGTTGTTCTTTCCAACGAGGATTCGCAGGGCGGTAAATGTGACATTTGCCACAGCGATATCGTGCAGAAGTCAAAGGATGTTTGGTACCTCAGAATTACGGAATATGCAGATAAGCTCCTTGAGGGCTTAAAGGATGTGGACTATCTTCCCAACATCAAGCTTCAGCAGGAAAATTGGATAGGCAAATCAACAGGTGCGTTTGTTAATTTCAAAGTTAAAGGTACGGATGAAACGCTTAAAATTTACACAACACGTCCCGATACGCTTTTCGGCGTGACGTTTATGGTTATGGCGCCCGAACATCCCATGCTTGACAAATACTCTTCAAAAATCGAAAACTTTGCGGAAGTTGAGGCTTACAGAGCCGAATGTGCAAAGAAAACCGAGTTTGAAAGAACACAGCTTGTTAAAGATAAAACAGGTGTTAAGCTTTCGGGATTTGTCGGCATTAACCCCGTAAACGGAAAGGAAATCCCCATCTTTATTTCCGACTATGTTATGATGGGTTACGGAACAGGTGCAATTATGGCTGTTCCCGCACATGACCAAAGGGACTATGATTTTGCAAAGAAATTCGGAATAGATATCATCGAGGTTATCAAGGGCGGCGATATTGAAAAAGAAGCCTATACAGGTGACGGCGAAATGGTAAATTCCGATTATCTCAACGGATATACGGATAAAAAATCGTCAATCGCAAGGGTGCTTGAAGAACTCGAAAAGCAGGGAATCGGCGAAAAAGGCGTTCAGTACAAAATGAAGGATTGGGCTTTCAATCGCCAGCGTTATTGGGGCGAGCCTATCCCGATTGTTCACTGTGAAAAGTGCGGAATGGTGGCTGTTCCCTATGATGAGCTTCCGCTGAAGCTTCCTAAGGTCGAAAACTTTGAACCCGGTTCGGACGGAGAAAGTCCGCTTGCCAAAATCGAATCATTTGTAAATTGCAAATGTCCGAAATGCGGCGGCGATGCAAAGCGTGAAACTGACACAATGCCGCAGTGGGCAGGCTCATCCTGGTATTTCCTCAGATACATAGACCCGCACAACACGCAGTCTTTTGCCGATATGGATAAGCTTAAATATTGGGGACAGGTCGATTGGTACAACGGCGGTATGGAGCATGTTACAAGACACCTTATTTATTCACGCTTCTGGCACAAGTTCCTTTATGATATCGGTGCGGTGCCGACATCCGAGCCTTATGCAAAAAGAACGGCACAAGGTCTTATCCTCGGCCCGGACGGAGTTAAAATGTCAAAATCGAGGGGTAACGTTATCGACCCGAACGATGTTGTTGACGTTTTCGGTGCGGATGTGCTTAGAACTTATGTTTTGTTTATGGGCGATTACGAAAAAGCAGCTCCGTGGTCTGAAGACAGCGTAAAGGGATGCAAGAGATTTATCGACAGAGTTTGGAATCTTCAAAATATTCTTGTGGATAAAGACGGCTATTCCGAAAAGCTTGAAGTTTCTTTCAACAAAACAATCAAAAAGGTTTCAAATGATATTGAAACCCTCAAATATAACACGGCAATTGCGGCACTTATGACGTTGCTTAACGAAATTTACGATGCAGGCGCCGTTACAAAGAAAGAGCTTAAAACCTTTGTATCTCTTCTTAATCCGTTTGCTCCTCACGTTACGGAAGAAATCAACGAAAATCTCGGCGGCGAAATGCTTGCAACAAGTCCGTGGCCGACATATGACGAGGCAAAATGCGTTGATTCTTCAATTGAAATCGTGGCACAGATTAACGGTAAGGTAAGAGCAAAGCTCAATGTTCCCGCCGAAATTTCAAATGATGACGCAATCGCACTTGCAAAGCAGGATGAAAAAATCAAAGAAGCCATTGACGGAAAAACAATCGTAAAAGAAATTTACGTCAAAGGCAGACTTGTGAATATTGTTGTGAGATGATAAAAAACGAAAGGATTCTTTTGGTGTGAAAACCAAAGGAATCCTTTTTTAATTTCTTTTAAAATTGTGTTCAAGTTTTGTTACAGCACCATAAGCAGTGTTCCTGCGGCAATCAAAATACATCCGATTAGAGATTTTGCGGTAAATTCTTCGTGCAAAAAAACGAAAGCCAAAACAAGCGTAATAACCACGCTTAATTTGTCAATAGGCACAACTTTTGAAGCATCCCCCATTTGCAAAGCTTTGTAATAACAAAGCCACGATGCGCCTGTGGCAAGCCCCGACAAAATCAGGAACAGCCAGCTTTTTTTGCTGATTTCCGAAATTCCGCCCTGTGCGTTTGTGAGAAAAACCATTCCCCAGGACATAATAACCACAACCACCGTCCTGACTGCGGTTGCAAGATTTGAATTTACACCGTCTATGCCGATTTTAGCCAAAATCGATGTAAGCGCGGCAAACACGGCGGAGAGTAAAGCGAACACAAGCCACATAAAAATTACTTCTTTCTTTTTTATAAGTTACAAAGTTAATTTTATTTGATAAAACTGATTCTTCTCAGCTCCGCATCAACCGTAAGCATATCATCATAGTTTGAAGTGATACGGTCTTTAAAGACAAGCTTTGTTGCCCAAGGATGATTTTTAATTGTAACCGTAAGTGTATGTATTCCGCTGTCGGAGGAAGAAATCATCGTATCGTCAAGCTGGGAAAACATAAACAGGTCGCAGTTTTCATTGACGTATCTCGGCTCGTTACCGAAATTTTCCCTTGCTCCGCCGAGAGTTATGCAGAAAAGCTTTTTCTCGTTGTCAACAAACAGCGTGGGTCTGAAGCCGTAATAAGCGTCGGGATGAAAATCGTTTTTCAGTGTTTTTGTATTTTCCTTACGTTTTTCAATGTGTTCAACGGCATCGGAAAGTGTGAAATGTGCCGTGTTCGACCAATAGGGACTGAGTTCCTTGCTGCAATCGTTGCAAAGCTCGCCGTCCTTAAATAATTTTCCTCTGTTAAATGTGCCGATTTTTTCTCCGCAAAAAGCACAGGTTCTTTTTTTAAACAAACCCATTTTCATTCACACCTTAAAGCAATGGTATTCCGTTGTCTGCACATTTTTTTTGCATTGATTTCGGCCAAACCGATGCCTGAACCTCACCGATATGAGCTTTTTCAAGCAGAAGCATACAAATTCTCGATTGACCTATTCCACCGCCGATTGTCAGCGGCAGAGTGCCGTCCATAATCATTTTGTGATAATCGAATTTCAGCCTGTCTTCTTTTTGACAAATTTCAAGCTGACGTGCGAGCGATTCGCTGTCAACTCTTATGCCCATCGAGGAAACCTCAAGTGCGTGCGACAGTGTTTCGTCCCAAAACAGCAAGTCTCCGTTGAGCGACCAATCATCATAGTCGGGGGCTCTGCCGTCATGAGGCTTGCCGCTTTTGAGAACGCCGCCGATTTGCGTTAAGAATACCGTTTTGTATTCTTTTGTTATCGCATCCTCACGTTCTTTTGCGGAAAGAGTAGGATATTTGTCCTCAAGCTCCTGCGTTGTTATAAAATGGACATCTGCGGAAAGGTCATCAGTAAGCACAGGGAAATTAGCTTTTACTTTTTTGTGCGTTGTGACAATCGCATCAACGATTTTTCTTACCGTTTCTTCAAGGTAAGCTTTTGTTCTGTCCTCACGGGAAATAACTTTTTCCCAATCCCACTGGTCAACAAAAACGGAGTGGGTGTTATCCACGTCATCATCTCGTCTTATTGCGTTCATATCCGTGTAAATTCCGCATCCGGTTTCATAACCGAAGCGGTAAAGAGCCATTCTTTTCCATTTTGCAAGCGATTGAACCACCTCAAACGTGCCGTCCATTGACTTTGCGGTAAAATGAACCTTTCTTTCAACGCCGTTTAAGTCATCGTTAATTCCGCTTTTTGCGGTTACGAAAATCGGAGCGCTCATTCTTTCGAGGTTCAGCCGTTGTGAAAGCTCCGACTGCAAAGTGTCTTTAATGAATTTAATTGCTTTTTGCGTCTGACGTGCATCAAGCAAAACCGAATAGTTTTGCGGAATAATAAGCTGTTTCATATTGCTTCCCCCGTAATTATCTGATTGTGCCTACCGTTCTGGGGTAGAGGATGACGTCACGGATGTTTGAAATGCCGGTGACATACATTATGATTCTTTCAAAGCCGAGTCCGAAACCGCTGTGCGGAACGGAACCGTATTTTCTTAAATCGAGGTAATCCTTGTAATCATCAAGGTTCATATTTCGTGCTTTCATAGCATCAACGAGCTTATCGTAATCGGCTTCACGTTCACTGCAACCGATTATTTCACCGATTCCGGGAACAAGAAGGTCGGTTGCCGCAACGGTTTTGCCGTCGGGATTTTGTTTCATATAAAACGATTTGATATCTTTGGGATAATTGATGATGAATACGGGCTTGTTGAAAACTTCTTCGGTAATATATTTTTCGTGTTCGGTTTGCAAATCGCAGCCCCATTCAACAGGGTACTGAAATTCTCTGCCCGAATTTTTAAGGATTTCGATTGCCTTTGTGTATTCGAGAACTTCAAAATTTTGATTTACAAGGTTTTCGAGCTTTTCGATTAATCCTTTTTCAAAGTGCTGGTTGAAGAACGCAAGCTCATCGGGGCAGTTTTTCATAACGTAGGAAACGATATATTTAATCATTTCTTCGGCAATTTCTATAATATCTCCGAGTTCGGCAAAAGCAACTTCGGGTTCAACGTGCCAAAACTCCGCAACGTGACGGGGTGTGTTGCTGTTTTCAGCTCTGAAAGACGGGCCGAAAGTATAAATTTTGCCGAAAGCCATTGCGGCAACCTCGCCCTCAAGCTGACCCGAAACGCTAAGTCCGGCACGCTTGCCGAAGAAATCGTTTTCGTAATATTCTTCAGCGTTTTTGTATTTGTCACTGTAACCGATTGTTGTTACCTTGAACATTTCTCCCGCACCTTCACAGTCGCTTCCCGTGATAAGAGGGGTGTTAACGTAAACGTAACCTCTTTCCTGGAAATAACGGTGAATTGCCTCTGCCATAACCGAACGTACTCTGAAAACCGCATTGAAAGTGTTTGTTCTTGTTCTGATGTGCGGCATCGTGCGTAAAAATTCAAGAGTGTGACGCTTTTTCTGAAGAGGATAATCTGCGGGGCATTTGCCGAGCAGAGTGATTTCGGAGGCTTCGATTTCAGCTCCTCCCTGACGTGCGGGAACCGCTTTGCCCACAACCTTTATGGAGGCACCGAGCTTTGTGGCTTCGGGGTCGATATCGGTGAGGGCGGATTTGTCAATGACAATTTGCATATGCTTGAGAGTAGTTCCGTCATTAAGTTCAATGAACGCCATATTTTTTGAATCTCTTGCTGTTCTTACCCAACCGCAAACGGTAACTTCTTTTCCGATGTAATTTGAGTTTGACATAATTTCTTTGATGTCGATGTGTTTCATTTGATTTTGCTCCTTTTTAATGTATTTCGGGGCGAATAAAAAAGGCACAGTCAACCGTCCCGATAACAGGACGAGTAACTGCGCACCCGTGGTACCACCTATTTTGCCTTTAAAGGCCACTCTGACGGGCTTCCTTCAAAGCCCTTCCGTTTAACGCACGGATAACGGCGCACCTACAGGCTTGTTTAAAGCGTTCAGCTTGCGGCTCCGAAGTGTTCTTCGCCAAGATTCCTGTATGCGGTTTCCACTGTCCCACACTCACTTTAACGGTGTTTCAAGGTTACTTTTCTTCATCAAAGCCTTTTTGATATTGTTGTAATGAATTAATTATATTACGGAAAGTCAATCTTGTCAAGTAGGCGAGAAGAAAAAACGGAACTTTGAAAAAGGAGCTGTAAAAAACTTGCGTTTTTCACAGCTCCTTGAAGATTTTGAAAATTAAAAATGAACCGTTGCGCTCTTTGTGAGATCCCAATGTCCGTCACAGAAATTATTTCTGGCTTCGGTCATATTGGCTGAACCTTCGTCAGTAGTGTAATCCTCTGAGGGAACAAATTCGCAGAAGCCTGTTTCGACACCTTTGTAATAGTCGCCCATTTCGGAAAATTCACCGAGTGTAATTTTTTCAACAAGAGTAATATAATATACGTGCCAGTTTGTTTCTACCGTGCCGTATGTATCGATTTTTGAACCGCTAATAACTTTGCTCTTTGAATTAACAGCTTTTGCACCGAGAGCGAAAGCATTGACATATTCGCTGTTGTCATCTGTAAGAGCGATGTTGGCACTGTCGGCTTTTGAAGCTGCGGCAATACCCGCAAGGCAGTATGCCTGAGCGTAATCGGGATAGAAGCAGTGGAAGTTTTCCGTTGCTTCGTATTGCTTTGTTCCGTCAAGGCAAACAAAGATTATGTTGTTATATTCTTCTTTATTTGCAAAATCATAAACGATTTTCGTAAATGCGGGGTCGGTTGAAAGAACCACGTTACAGCCGCTTTCCTTAACGCAGGAAATAATCGAGTCGCTGATTTTTTGCTCGTTGTCAACGGGAATTTTGTTTTTTGGTATTGTGCCGGCAATTTTGTATGTACCCATCATTGTGTTAAGAGCCTGATACTGAACGTGAGCGGCAGTGTCTTCATGCTCGTAATCTTCCGAATAGAGAATACCGATACGGATGTCGCCCGCTTCAACGCCGGGGAGAGCATTTGTAATTTCGGCATCCTTTATAAGCTCGCATGATGAGAGAGAAAGAACGATAAGAGCTGCTGCTATTATAGCTGCAAATTTTTTAAACTTTTTCATAAGAGATTTACCTCCCGATATTTGCGGCTTCGACAAAACAAAGTCGCATATTGATAATAGTATATAATAATTTTGCGGATATTGCAATACAATTTTGTAAATTTTTAAGGTGCCGCAGTCGGATTTTGCACACTCGGCACAGCCCGATATTTCCGATATTGACGAGCCGAAAACAAAAATATTGCGCAGCGGAACAATCCGCCACGCAACAAAAGTGGTTTCGGTTATCTGATATCAGCATAGTCGGTACTTGTCAAAATCATATTGATACCGTCAGTGATTTCGCGGTAATCTTTGAGCATTTTTTCGTAATATGCTCTGCCGGATTCCGTAATCTCATAATATCTTCTTTTTCTTTTAGCGCCGACAAGCACAACTTTATCCGTAACATATCCGGCATCCACAAGACGGAAAAGAATCGGATACATCGAGCCTTCGAGCATTGTGTAAGCATTGTTACTTCTTTTGGCAAAAGTATGTGCGATTTCGTAACCGTACGATTCTTTTTCGCACAAAATATGAAGGATAAGAAGTTCTGCCGTGCCTCTTTTAAAGTTATCCTGAGTTTGGCCCATAATGCCACCTCTTTCTTAAAAAATTAATATTTTATATTAGTATAACTTAATTTTCGGCGTTTGTAAATATGATTTGTCAAATTACATTGAAGCTTGTTTTCGCTCTGCTTTCAAAAAGCCGCACAATACCTTTGTTATGTCAATATGATTTTTATTGACACACGTTAACGCAAGCTGTAAAATGTAATTGAAATTAAAACATAAAAGAGAGATGTTTATGTATAATAACCTTACCTATGCCGTGCGGTACGGAAAGCTTTTTCCGGTGTCTTCGGCTGTAATTCAAACTTCATGCGGCTGCGTTTGTCCCTTATGCGGCAAAGAAGTTGTTTTGGTAAAGGATGAAAACGGCACTTACGGTTTTAAACATAAGTCATCCGAAGCCTGCACCGGTGCGGCGGAATATTCTTTCGCTTTTGCTTGCGTGGATTTGCTAAAGCGGGCGGGAGAAATGTATGTACCTCCCGTTTACCTTTATTACGGCAATTCCCGAAAAGAACGGGAAGAAATTATTCCGGAAAGAAAAATCAAAATAAAAGATGTGAGACTGAAAAAGAGGTTCGGAAAATCCGTACCCGACGTTTTTGTCGTATATGAGGGTGGAAGCTTTTATCTGAGAACAGCAACGGAGCAAATCAGCGAAAGCGAGAGGATTAAAATAACAAATGACGGTGTTTCGACACTTGAACTTACCCTGCCCAAAGTAAACGGTACGCTCTCCGAGGAAAAATTTGAAAAAATGCTTACGGGAAACAGCGTAAGAAAAATCTGGATTCACAATATGTATGCCGTGTGGTGTTCAAGGCTTATTTCGGGAGCGTGCGAAACAAAGAACATTTCAAGGGAAGATTTTGATTTTCCCGTGGTTTACGATTGCCCCGTTTCCGTTAAGATGATTTACGGCAGAACATATGCCGATTATGAAAAGGACTGTTATAATTGCGAATTTAATTTCCGAAATGATTTTGAAAACGATACCTTACTTTGTGCGGGAAAACAGAAAATCGGTTCGGTAAAGGATTTCGGAATTTCGGAGAAAGTGCGTCTGTCGCAAAACAATGACGGAATACCGTACTTGATGAGGGCGGAAATATCCGACGGTATTTGTCCGAGATGCGGTTATCCTCTGGTTAAAAAATACGGCGCTCACGGTTCTTTTTACGGCTGCTCGGCTTTTCCCGAATGTAAATTCACCTTTACGGTAGATGAAAGAACGGGACAGATTAAATATAACCCCGAACGTCTGAAATAAAGCGTTAAGAACAGGCGGCTGCTAAAAAGCAACATAAAAAACGGAGCTGTAAAGAAACGATTGGTTCTTTACAGCTCTTTCAAATTTTTTAATTATTCTTCTGCGGGTTTGTCTTCTTCGATTTCGACCGATTCGTCATCGGCACATTCACAGGCATCGTCTTCGTCAAAACAGCAAACATCTTCACATTCTTCGCAAGTGCAGTTGTCCTTTTTCTTCATATGTTTTGAAATGAAATAGTAAGCTGCGGCAACAACACCGGCTACGGCGATGACGGCACCGATAATTTTAAAAGCTTTTTTCATAATACTTTCCTCCGTCCGAAAACGTGTATTTATAGTTTAACTATAACTAAATTATACATCCAAAATTTTAAAAGTCAACAGAATAAAACAAGGTTAACAAATTGTTTTATTTTTCAAGAGCCTGTTTAATATCGGCAATGATATCCTCCACATCCTCAATACCGACCGAAAGACGGATAAGGTCCTCGCCCACACCGGCTTCCTCAAGCTGAACGGCGGAAAGCTGTCTGTGTGTTGTGCTTGCGGGGTGAAGAACACACGTTCTGCAATCGGCAACGTGTGTGGCTATTGTGGCAAGCTTGAGCGAATCCATAAATTTCGTGGCAGCTTCTCTGCCGCCTTTGACACCGAACGAGATAACACCGCTTGTGCCGTTTGGCATATATTTTTTCGCAAGGTCATAATATTTGTTGCCTTTAAGTCCGGGATAATTTACCCAAGCGACGTTTTCGTTTGCTTCGAGAAATTCCGCAACCTTAATTGCGTTCTCGCAGTGTCTTGCAACACGCAGGAAAAGCGTTTCCAAACCGATGTTGAGTAAAAACGAGTTGTGAGGTGAGGGGATTGAGCCTAAATCTCTCATAAGCTGTGCTACACATTTTGTAATGTAAGCACCTTTGCCGAAACGCTCCGTGTAAATTACACCGTGATATGAGTCATCGGGAGTTGTAAGACCCGGATATTTATCCGATTTTGTCCAGTCGAAGTTACCGCTGTCAACAATAACGCCGCCTACCGATGTTGCGTGACCGTCCATATACTTTGTTGTCGAATGAGTTACAATGTCGGCACCGAACTCAAAAGGTCTGCAATTTATAGGTGTGGGGAATGTGTTATCGACAATAAGCGGGACACCGTGAGCGTGTGCAACCTTTGCGAAAAGCTCGATATCAAGCACGGTAAGAGAGGGGTTTGAAAGTGTTTCCGCAAAAACAAGCTTTGTGTTATCACGGAATGCTGCGTTAAGCTCATCCTCGGTGGAATCGGGGCTTACAAACGTAAAGTCAATGCCGAGCTTCTTCATCGTAACGGAAAAAAGGTTAAATGTTCCGCCGTAAATTGCTGCTGATGCCACAACGTGGTCGCCGGCGGAGCAGATGTTGAAAACGGAGTAAAACGAGGCAGCCTGACCGGATGAGGTAAGAACTGCGGCAACACCGCCTTCAAGAGCTGCGATTTTTGCGGCAACGGCGTCGTTTGTGGGGTTTTGAAGTCGGGTGTAAAAATATCCCTCTTTTTCGAGGTCGAAAAGCTTGCCCATTTCTTCGCTGCTTTCATATTTGTAAGTTGTGCTTTGAGTAATCGGCAAAACTCTCGGTTCGCCGTTTTTAGGTTCGTATCCCGCGTGGAGACATTTTGTGTTTATTTTCATTTTTCATTCTTCTTTCTTTAATTATTTTTCAAGGAAATGTTTGATTAAGTCAGGGCCGAAATCAACAAAATTTCCCGTTTCCTTTGCCGTAGCTTCGTTTATCGAATCAAACGAATTTTCTTTTTCCCCGTTCTTGTGATAAATCATATACGGAACGGGTTCGGATGAGTGTGTTGCCGTTTTAATCGGTGTGGGGTGGTCGGGAAGAATCATAATTTTATAGTCATCGAATTTTTCAAGACCTTCTTTGATTATCGGCAAAACCTTTTCGTCGATAAGTTCTATCGAGCGTACTTTGTTTTTTGCTTCACGTCTGTGTCCACATTCATCGGGTGCTTCAAAATGGACGTAAACAAAGTCGCAGCCCGAATTGAGGTCTTCGACCGCCTGCTTTGCTTTTCCCTCAAAGTTCGTGTCGATGTATCCCGTAACGCCGTCAACATTCGGTGTTTTCATACCTGCACACTGTCCGATACCTTTGAGTAAGTCAACGGCTGAAATTATGCTGCCTTTAAGACCGAATGTTTCCTCAAAAGAGGGAAGCATCGGCTTTTTGCCCTCGCCCCAAAGCCATATCGAGTTTGCGGGGAGCTTGCCTTCCTTTATTCTTTTTATGTTTACGGGGTGATTCATAAGAAAATCGTAGCTTTCTTTCATCATTCCGACAAGCTCTTTTGCGTTTTCACTGTCGGAAAGATATTCGCCTATAACTCTGCCGGAAATGTCGTGCGGAGGTGTCATTGCCCCCAAGTCAACAGTACCCTTGTGCCAAATAAGGCAATGGCGGTATTGAACACCGGCATAAAATTTAAAAATGTCGTTTCCGAAATGCTCTTCGACCGATTTTATAATTTCCACGGCTTCGGGTGTGGAAATGTCGCCGCCCGAATAGTCAACCATTTTTTTGTCGCAGTAATTTTTTTCATCCGAAAGAGATACGAGGTTGCATCTCAAGGCGATATCGTCATCGAGCATTTTTACGCCGATGCTTACAGCCTCCAAGGGTGAACGTCCCGTATAGTATTTTTTCGGGTCGTATCCGAGAACGCTTAAATTCGCAACGTCACTGCCGGGTTTTAAACCGTTTGCCACAGTTCTGACAATTCCGATTTCGCCCTTTTTCGCAAATGCGTCAAAGTTAGGCTTGTTTGCCGCCTCCATCGGGGTTTTTCCGCCGAGTTCTTCAACGGGCAGGTCAGCCATACCGTCATAAAGAATAACGGCATATTTCATATATATCAACTCCTTGCTTTTGTCATTTACCGTATGTGCATATGATATCACATTTTTGTAGGCAAAATCAACAGATAGTTATATGAAAATAAATAATTTTTAATACTTATTTATAGACAATAATCATAACTTGTGATATACTTTAACTCAAGACAGTAAGATATTGCGGTGAATTTTATGCTGATAAAAATTTTACAAAAAGGCTTTAATTTTTCGCAGGACGGCCCCGGAAACAGGCTGGTTTATCACCTGCAAGGCTGTAATTTCCGTTGCCCCTGGTGTTCAAATCCCGAAAGCATCGCCGCAAACGGCACTTTGATGCTCTCTGACGGAAAAAAGAGAATGTCCTGCACGGAATACGATACCGATGATGTTTTTGAAGAAATACTTTCGGGCAAAATGCTTATGTTTTCCGGCGGCGGAGTTACCTTTACCGGAGGAGAACCGACCGTCCAGTTTGAAGCGTTGAAGGAGCTTCTCGAAAGATGTAAGGCGGCGGGGATAAACACGGCAATCGAGTCGAACGCATCTCATCCGAGGCTTTGCGAAATTTCGCATTTGATTGATTATATGATAGTCGATTTAAAGCATTATGACCCCGTAAAGCATAAGTCGGTAATAGGCAAATCAAATGAAAAAACGGTTGAAAACATAAAACGGCTGTCAAAAACAAGAAATCAGCTTCTTATACATATTCCCCTCATCGGCGCTTTCAATTCATCAAAAGAAGATGCTTTGAATTTTGCCGAAATGATAAAAAGCTTTGATAATAAACAGATAGACGTTGAGGTTTTGCGTTACCACGAGTACGGCAAGGACAAATGGACACAGTGTGGTATGGAATACAAGATGAAAGACGGTTTCGTTACGGAAGAGGAGTATGCCGAATTTGTCGGTGTGCTTAAAAATAACGGCTTAAATTTAATCAGAACATAAGGTGATGAGAATGAAAATCGAAGAAATTTACAGGCAAAACGAAATCACCGAAAAGGCAAAGGCTCTTTTTAAAGAGGAAAGAAGTCTCAAACGTCTTGACGGTTGGCTTATAGCCCGTGAAACGGCTTATTTGAATTCGGAAAAATTTGCTTCTTTCGATAAAGAAACGAGAGCCGCAAAAGAGCTGGAGGCAATAATCGAAAGGCTTCCCCTGTCGATAAGCGACAATGCACTTTTTGCGGGAACACAGCGTGACGCTTTTGCGAGAAGCTACGCACTTATAAACCCCGCTTTCCGTGTGGAAACGTTTTCGGGATACTGCGACCCCACAGCCGTATTTGACGATATAGAGCCGAATGAAGAATTTACAAAGCAGCGTATCGATGCGGTAAGGGAGTTTACCAAAAAAACGCCTTATGTCAAAACCCTCACGCAAATGTATGGGAAGTACGAAGATTATACAGCCGAGGTAGCTTTTTTTGTCGAACAGGTAACAGGTCATCTTATACCCGATTTTAAGCCCGTTTTAAAATACGGACTTGATAAAATAATTGCCGATATCGAAGAAAGGCTCTTGTCCGAAAATAACGAAAAAAAGAAAACGAATTACAAAGCGTTTATCATAACACTGAAAAGCACAAAAAGGCTTGCCGAAAGGTATGCCGAAATTGCCGAAAGCAAAATGAACTCTGCCGAGGGCGAAAGAAAAGCACAGCTTGAGCTTATGGCAAAAACTCTGCGTAAAGTACCGTCGCACGGTGCAGAAAGCCTTTACGAAGCGATACAGTCATTTATGCTTTTGTGGCAGGTTATGTGTCTCGAACAGGCACCGAACCCGTTTGCTTTTTCGGTAGGAAATGCCGACAGAATTTTTGAGCCTTACAGAAAAATGAGCGGCGAAAGCAGAAAAACCGCCGCAGACCTTTTCAAACATTTTCTTGTTTTCTTTAACGTTGCCGACAGAAGCTGGGCAATTTCCCAAAGCGTGCTTGTGGGAGGAAAATCCAACGAGGGCAACGACCTCACAAACGAAACAACATACGCATTGATGGATGCGTATTACGATATGAATTTACCGCAGCCGATTCTTTCCGTAAAGCTGCACAAGAACACACCGAAAGAGCTTTACCGTGAAATGGGAAAATTTTTCTTTACTCCCGGTGTGCTTACGCCGTCGCTTTTCAATGACGATGCACTTTTTGCGGTTCTTAAAAATGCGGGAAGAGATTCAAGCGACCTTGAAAACTATTCCGTTGCCGGATGTCAGGAGCCGCTTATTATGGGCAAAGATAACGGTAACACAACAAACTCTTGGTTTAATATGCCGAAAATTTTGGAGCTTGTGCTGAATGACGGCTGTTCTACAATAACGGGCAAAAAAATAGGTACCGTTACCACGCAAAAAGACCCGAAAAAGCTTCTTGAAAACATAAGGGAAGAATTTTACAAAAACGCCGATTACTTTGCCGATAAAATGTGTGATGCGGCAAACGGTGCTTCAAGAGCGATAAGCGAGCTTCCCGTGCCGTTTTTGAGCGTGTTTATGGGCGGAATCGAAAGCGGCATAGATATGCGTGACACGAACGAGCAAGGCACGAAATATAACGGAAGCGGCTGCCTTATCCACGGACTTTCCGTAATTGCCGATTCGTTTGTCGCAATCGACTGCTTCCTCAGGGATTATCCGAATGATGCGCAGCGTCTTTTGGACGGCTTGAAGAATAATTTTGAGGGCGATGAGCAATTGAGAGAATATCTGCAGTCGTGTCCGAAATTCGGCAACAACAACGTTACGGTTGACCGAGAAGCTGCGGAAATCGCATCGAAAATTTCCGATATGATTGCCTCAAAGAAAAACTATCTCGGCAATCCGTTCCGTCCCGACTGGTCAAGTCCGTCAACTCATTTGACATACGGCTACTGGGTTGGTGCAACACCGGACGGCAGAAAAGCACGCGAGCAGATGAATTACGGCATTGACCCGCTTTACGGCGAAGCAGGTACGGGGCTTGGCTTCAGGATGCTTTCCACGTTTAAGCTGCCTTTTGAAAAATTCTGCGGAGGATATGCGTCGCACTTCGGCGTTGACCCCAAATTTTTCACGGGCAGGGAATATGAAGATAAGGGTGCCGAGTTTGGCGAAAGAGTTATTACTCCGCTGTTTTTCAACGATTTAAACGAAGATATTTCGCCTTTCTACTTGTATGTAAATGTTACAACCCCCGACACGCTGCGTAAGGTTCTTGCAGACCCGCAAAAATATGCGCCGAGCGGAGTTTACATTATGCGTATTCACGGAACGTTTGTCAATTTCCTCGATTTGTCGCCTGCGATTCAGCAGGATATTATAAAGCGGCTCGATTTGGAATCGACAAGGCTTTGACGGTGGGAGAAGTGAAATGAAAGCGATAGGACTTGATATCGGCACAACAACAATCTGTGCGGTTGTGATTGATGCCGACACAGGCTTGGTTACAAAAAGCGTAACACTTAAAAACGATACGTCCGTTAAAGCTTCGCAGCCTTTCGAGAAAATTCAGAATCCCGAAAAAATTCTTTTGAAATCTCTCGAAACGGTTGACGGACTTTGCCGTGAATTTCCCGATATTGTTTCGATAGGCGTTACAGGTCAAATGCACGGACTTCTTTACCTCGACGGTGACGGAAATGCGGTAAGCGGACTTTATACCTGGCAGGACGCTTCGGCAAACGAGCTTTATGCCGAGGGCAAAACTTATGCCGAATATCTTACCGAAATTACGGGGTATAAAACGGCTTCGGGTTTCGGAAGTGCGACATACTTTTACCACTCAAAAAACGGCAAAGTGCCGAAAAACGCAAAAGTTATTTGTACGATACACGATTTTGTGGCAATGAAGCTGGCAGGTATAAAAAGACCCGTTATGCACACATCGGATGCCGCAAGCTACGGCTTGTTTGATATAAAAAATGCTTGTTTTGACAGTGAGGCGATTGAAAAAGCGGGCTTAAAGCTTGAAATGTTCCCCACGGTTACAGCCGAAAACACCGTTCTCGGCAAAATCAACGGTAAAATACCGGTAAGTGTGGCGGTGGGAGATAATCAGGCAAGTTTCCTCGGCTCGGTTTCGGATGTTGAGAATTGTCTGCTTATTAATGTCGGCACGGGAAGTCAGATTTCCTTTAAGACAAAGGCGGATGTTTCACCTTCGGGGCTTGAAATAAGACCACTTGCAGGTGATGAACGCATTATGGTCGGCTCATCTCTTTGCGGCGGCAGAGCGTTTGCACTGCTCGGTGAGTTTTTCAGAAAAACCGCCGAAATGGTAACGGGAGAAAAATGTGACGATGCTTACGAGGGAATTGACAGATTTCTTGAAACAAACGAAGAAGTTGAAAATCCTTTGAAATTTTCAACGCTCTTTTGCGGAACAAGAGAAAATCCCGAAGAAACGGCGTCGATTGATTTCCTTACAGCCGAAAACTTCACTCCCGAACATTTTCTTTACGGTGTAATGCACGGTATGGCGGATGAGCTGTATGAAATGTACGCAAAAGGAATTTCGGTGTGCGGAGAAAGGCCCTGTCAATTAATAGCATCGGGAAACGGTATCAGAAAAAACAAAGCACTTCGGCGTATTATATCGAACACGTTCGGTATGGAATTGAAAATACCGAAGCACAGGGAAGAAGCGGCATACGGCAGTGCGATTTTTTCCTTGACATCAGCCAAAATATATGATACGATACAAAGTGCGGTACAGTTAATAAGATATGAGAGTTAACTGTCAAAAATAAAAGGAGGATAATCCAAATGAAAAAAGTATTGGCAATTTTTATGACAGTCGTAATGATTGTTGCAATGTTCGGTTTTTCGACAACAGCGTTTGCCGAGGACTCAAAACCTGTTTTTGTCGGTTATTTCGGCGGTAAGCAGGCCAACAAAACATCCTTAAAGCAAAGCACACCCAACAACGGCTTGAGAACACAGTTCTTGGATGCCGATAGCAAGGGTGCCGAAAGAGTTATCAATGAAATCGACGGCTATGTCGAAAGCGGCGAATATTCGGCAATTTACATTTATGTAAATTCCGTGGCTTACACAGCTCCTCTTGTTGTTAACGGAGTTAACGGTTCAGCCGAAACACCTATCACAATTTTGGTTGCGAATGATTCAAACGGTAACAAGCAGACAATTACATTTGATAACGCAACACAGGGTACAATCGCTCCCACAGTTCAAATCAAAAACTGTTCTTACCTTACTGTAAGTGACATCAGCGTAACAGGTATTTACACCGGTATGCTCGTTGAAAACTGTTCAAATGTAACTGTTGACAACGTTAAATTCGACAAAATCGGTTATGTTGACTATTCGTTTGCTCAGGTTATCGACCAGGAAACAGGCGAAACCGCAACACCCGATATGGAAACATCCGATGTTCTCGATTACGGTGCGGCTTTGGTAATCGGTGAGGGCAACGAAAACGTTACGGTTTCAAATTGCGCCGTTACAAGCTGCCGTGCAGGTGTTATCGCTGACGTTAAAGTGGCGGAAGATGTAGACAAAACACCGGAAGCTTCTAAGGGCATCGAAATTAAAGACTGCACATTCTCAAAAATCAATGAAAACGCAGTTAAGCTTGTAAATGTTGAAAATGCACTCGTTTCGGGCGGTTCAATCGAATTTGCCGGCGACATCGCTCTTGCAAACAACTATGATTACAGAGACGTTCCCGCAATCCTCGTTTCGGGCGGTTCGGGCAGCGTTGTGGAAGCTTGTGAAATCAGCTTCGGATACGATATAGCTGTTTCACTTGATTCAACAAAATCCGCAACAATTCAGAGAGTGTATTCACACGATAACCCGTATTTCATTTGCAATAATCTCGGTGAAAACGCAGATGTAAGAATCCGTTACAACGTTTCCTCAAATGACGGTTATTCGATAATCAGTTCGGAAAAAGCTTCGGACGTTCTCGTTTACAACAATACGTTTGTATCGTCAAAAACAATCAATATGTCTGACATTAGCGGACTTGTTGTTAAAAACAACATTTTCTCTATGGTTATCGGTGAAGAAGTTCAGCTCGGTGAAGGTGAGTTCGGTTCAAACTGCTATCACTGGACAGGTAAAGCAAAGGGCGATTCAAGCTCACTTAAAAAGAATCCCCAGTTTGCAAACAATTACAGTGCGGAAGACCTCGAAAATTCCGTAAGAGATAATTTCATCCTTTCAACAGAGTCACCCTGCCTCGGCAAAGGTGTTGCGGTTGAAGACGATATGGGTGCTAAGGATTTCTACGGAAACGAAATCGGCTCAACACACAACATCGGTGCCGATGACGGTGCAGGTGCGGAAGCTTCTTACAAGCTTGTAAGCCAGTTCTCCGATTCTTTCAGCTACATTATTGCTCTTATCAGAAATTTCTTCGCAAATCTTTTCGGTTGATTTTTCCGAGATGATGTTTTGAAAACTTGATTTTTCGGCTCCCCTTGTTTCAAGGGGAGCTTTTTCGTCTTGCTTGTTATTTTGACAGGCATATTGTCATCTTTCACTTACGCTCGAAGATGAACGGCGGCGGTGCGTTTTTTGAGTGAAATGTATATTTTTAACGTTAAAAACCGTAAAAAACTGACAAACTTAATAATTTTTTATAAATTAACTATTTACTTTTTTTAAAACCTGTGGTAATATGATAATGCGAAGTAGTGTGAACGTCTGCTTTTAGGCAGTTATGCCTTTCGGCAAGCTTAAAGTGTTGTTACGAACTTTGCAGTTTTAGTCCACACAATAAATCCTGTCGAACGTTTGGCGGGTAAATATTCACGGAGGTGTTTTTACAAAATGAAACATGCAAAAAAAATGCTGTGTATGCTTCTTGTAATGCTTCTTGCTTTTTCAACGGTAAGTATCGGTGCAAGTGCTGCATACTCAGAGTACAAGTCGGCTCCATCATCATGGAACAGCTTTGAAGAACCCGTTCTTTCAACTTATCAAAGGTCTTCACAGCTTCTCGACTATCTCGATGGAATTTTGGCAGAAGAAGATATGTATTATGACTGGACAGTCATTGTTATCGACCTCAGAAGCGTTGATAAAGCTCTTGACACCATTGATGACATTAAGGGTGCAACAGGTCTTATCGGCGGTGACGTTAAGAAACTGAATTTTGATTCTCTTGACAAAACAAGAAGAGGCACATCCGGCAAGACAGACCTTAACATCCTTTACAATCTTCTCGGTTTCCTCAACGATAACCGTTCAATTGTAGGTAAATTCCTTAAAGGAACACTCGATCTCGGTATTATCGATTCATTTGTTGACCTCGATTTGGATGTTTACCAGGAACTTATGGATATGCTCTATAAGGAATTGGTTGACAGATCAACAAAAACCTGTCCCACAGGCTGGACAGCAGATAAAATCCTCCAGACAGCTATGGACGTCTATCTCATAGGCGGCACGGCAGCTAACGGCGACATTGAACCCGGTCTTCTTCCGAGCCTTGCAGGCAAAACGGATATAGGCACAAATTCGGTTTGGCAGCTTATCGAAAACGCTGCAAATGCCGCAACAAAAGATTTGCTTATTCCGCTTATCAAAGACACACTCGTTCCCGAAGTTGCAAAGTGGGAAGAAAAGTATCCCTGTGACGGTTGGTCGCATCTTGACGTTTCAAAGATTTCGCTTGACAACTACACATGGGGCAAATATGACGCAACAAACGGTATTTTTGCCGAAATCAACCACTTCATCTACTACGTTCTCGACCAGGCATGGACAGGAACAAAGTTCTGGGTTGACGGCGGCAACGATAAGCTTCAGTCCAACCTCGAAGCACTTCTTAAAACTCTCTATGCGGAATTCGGAACAATCCTTCTTCCCGCAAGTGCAGAGCTTCTTCCTGTTGACGACGTAAAAGCAATGAACCTTCAGGAAATTTGCTGCTACATCGGTAAACAGTACCTTTCTTCCGAAATGCCCTACATTGTTTGGGAAGATTCAACAGGCGCAGAGCTTCCTCTTGAAAACGTCGGTCAGCTCGCTTGCTATGTTATCTATTCATTCACGGCTGAGATCATTTCAACAAACTATATGCAGGACGTTGAGTGGGAGTATGAAGAATACGGCTCGGATTATGCTCTTACAATGCTTGCCGATATCGGCGTTTACTACCTCAACGCACTCGTTCCCATCAACTCCGGTTACGGCCAAGGCTACGAAGCTCTTTTGACAAAGCTTGTCAACTGGGCACTCGGTGACAACTCGTTCGGCGGCTTCTTCAAGGGCTGCGGCGTTTCGTCCTCTGACGATGTATGGACAAAGATTGACAAAACCGTCCTCAAGGTTCTTCCCTTACAGCAGATTTTCGGCGGTAACATCAAAGGCTCAAAGGATTTCATCCAAAACCGTCTCTTTGATTCAATCTTCAACCTCGATTTTGAAAATCTCTTTGAAATTTTCTACAAATCTTCAACAAGTGTTCTCAACAAAACTGCGGCAGAAGTTGTAATTTGGGTTCTCAACAATGTTCTCAACGTTGTTTGTGCAAGAAACACACAGCCCGCTATGGTTGACACTTCACTCAAAACAGTTGATGCCGTTATCCAGAACAACAACCTCGCAGGTATGGCTGAACGTCTTCTTGCAGGTCTTTACGAAGCAGGCAGATATCAGTATTTCTGGGATTCACTTCTTCCCATACTCAATCCCCTGCTTGTTGATGAAAGCGGATATTCTTACAATGTTATGACTCCTCCCACAGGCTACAGCATCGACACACTTGAGGAGCTTACGGCTCTTGTGGAATCCTATGATGAGATGCTTAAACTTCCCGATAATTTGTTAAGCACAAACAATGACGATTGGCACAGAAGCGAAGACTTTGAGCTTTGGAGATATGACCAGCTCAAGGATGCTCTCAAGGAAGCACGCAAGGTAGTAGACGGCTATCCTGCAGCAGTAACGAGAGTTGAAAAAGCAAATGCTGCTCTTGTTGAAGCAAACGCTGCTCTTGAAACAGCAAATGCAAGCGGTGTTGCCGATGATATTACAGCAGCACAGAACAAGGTGAACGCTGCACAAACCGAAGTAACAAACGCAAACGCAAACCTTGCTTCTTACAATGCCGCAAAATATGCAAACGCAGCTTACGAGCTTGAATATTATGCAAAGAAAGCTTTCGCAGCTCAGAACGAAGCATCTTACGCAAACCTTGAGCAGATAATTTATCTTGCAGATGCTAAGAACTATCAGAAGAAAAATTACAGCGCAGATGTTTGGGCAAACTACGAAAAAGCTTACAAGCTTGCAGACGAAGTTTACAACAGCGACCCCGTTGATTCGACAACAAAACTTCCTGTAGTTAAGCAGTCAATGGTTAACTATATAAGAAGAAACCTTATCGATGCTATGAGACTTCTCGAAGTTAAGCTTGCCGATATGACAGAGCTTACAAAGCTCATCGCACAGGTTAAGGATACCGACCTTACAAGCTATTCCGAAAGCACAGTTAAAGCTTTCAAAGCAGCACTTGACGAAGCTGTTGAAATGAGTGGAACGCTTATTTCAATTGACCGCCAGGATGATGTTGACAGTATGGTTAGAAAGCTTAAATCTGCATTCGAGAGCCTTGCCGCTGCGGTTGCGGTTCCCGTAATCAAAACTCTTAACAGCGGTGTTAAGGTTGACGAAACATCAAAATTCGTTTCGGGTCTTGCAACACTCCTTACTCCCGAAAAGCTTCTTTCATCTTTCGTAACATCCGATGAGAACGGTACTCTCAAGGTTGAAAGCGGAAAGGCTGTTATCGGTACAGGCACAAAGCTTACACTTTTTGATAAGGAAAACAAGAAGGTTGCCGATTACGAAGCAATCATTTACGGTGATGCAAACGGCGACGGCATTGTTGACATAATGGATACAATTTGCCTTGACCTTTACACTGTTTACCAAATCAACTATGCTAAGAACAGTGCACAGTGGATTGCTCTTAACCTCAACAATGACTCATCTGTTGACGCGGCGGATGCTGTTATCCTTGACGGTTATGCTAATTTTGAAAACGAAATTAACCAGCAGAATCCCTTTGCCGGCTGAACTTAAACTCAATTGAATTTAATTGGAGCTGTAAAAGAATGTGAGTTCTTTTACAGCTCCGTTTCGGTGTCTTTATTTAATTTTTTTCTATCATATTTCTTAATTATTGTTTATCTTATATAATTGACCTTCTAAAAATTAGGTGTTATAATATACCATATTGATAATTAGGTGGTGAAACTGTGAGTAAAAATAAAATTATCAACTTGGTCGCAATTTTTATGGCGGTCGCAATTGTTGTCGGAACCGGCGCTGTGTTCATAAAACACTATAACAAAAACGGTTCCGAAAATGTTACAAAAGAAAGCGTTACTTCTTTCTCTATCATCGGCAATGCCGATTCGGAAAAATCCGATATCCAAACACAAGTTGTTACAAACAAGGATGGCGAAACGGAAACTCAAATAGTTACCGACAAAAGCGGAAATGCGGTAACTCTCAAAACAGAAAAATACACCGTCGGCGGTAACGATAAATCAAATGTTTCAAGCCAAAACGGAGGCAAGCACTCCACAACGAAACTAACTTCAACATCCCCGATAACCAACGAAAACGCTTCACAGCAGGCAAGTGCTTTCGGTTTTAGCTGGGATGCGGCAAGCGGAATTTTTTATTCAACCTCAGACCCGTGGCAAAGACAGTTCGGCTATAACCAGTATTACGACACTTTAGGCGGTTACGTCGCTTTGTGGTACGATACCGTAAGGGTGAAGTTCAACTACGGCGGTTATGATTGGCTTGTGCAGTTCTGGAAAGGTCAGTACGGCTTTTTGCTCCTCGGTGCGGAAGCCGGTGTCTATTACAAAGACGAAAACGATTCAAGCTCGCAATATGTTTGCAACGATAACAGCAAAAGGCTGAAAATCGGTTACACCTGCTATAACAAAGGCGAGATACTCTTCACAAGAGATTATCAAGATACGTGGTGGCTTACAGGCTTTGTTCCCGGCAGACTTGATAAATATGCCGACAGAAGCCAGCTTAAATTGAAAATCAGAATTACGCTCAAAGATGCCGAAATGAGAGATGCTTTCGTTGAAGCACTCCAGCAGCCGGGCGTGGGCTTTATACACGGCAATGCCGCAACATCCGATACTTTCTACACAAGTGGAAATGATGTTTACCTTATGTGGCAGACCGACCGCAGCAAAACATCATAATTTCTAAATAAAATTTTTCAAAAATGTATTGACATTGTATTTTAAATGAAGTATACTATTTTATGTTAGTAGGGTGAACAAATACCCATATTCATTAGTGAAAGGAATGTAGTGAAATGAAAAAATTACTTAGTGTTCTTCTCGCAGTTGTTCTTTGTGTTGCTTTTACAACAATTGCTTTTGCGGAAGAGAGTTCAACAATCGATACAGAAGAACTCAGCAAGGTTGTTGATGAAATCGTAGGTGCAGCAGGTTCGGGCGATATCGAAGGTGTTGCAGGTGCAGTTCAGGTTAATGCTGACAAGCTTTATGCCGCTTTCGGTGATATCCTTGAGGGTACAGAAACTGTTGAAGCAAACGAAGCTGCTGACTATGTTGTAACCGCTATCAGCGAGCTTACAGGCGCAGATATGGAAAACGTTAGAGAAATCGTTATGGATGCAATCGAAGAGTATGATCTCGGCAGTGTTGAAATTGTTGATTCAAGCGAAGTTGCAGGTCTTGTTGACAAAATCCTCGAAAGACTTGAATCTCTCGGCATCGATACAGATCCCATCATCGACAAGCTTGCAGAAAGCAAAGTAGGCGGTGCTATCGTTGGTATCTACACAGGTGAAACAGAAACTGCTTCCGAAGAAGAACCTGATCCTCCAAAAACAACAACTAAAAAAGTCAATGAAACTCCCACAGACCCTGATCCTATTCCAACAGGTCACGCTTCTTCAATCGCTGCTTTCGCAGTTCTTGCAGTTGCAGCAGCAGGTGCATACGTTTGCACAAGAAAAAAGGCTGAATAATTTAAACTTAATTAGCTGATTTAAAGCGAGTATCACTGCGATACTCGCTTTTTTGCTGTCTGTTGTTCTCTTTTTCGACGTATTCTTATTATTCCCTCATCCTTATTTTATCGTCCTTCTGACTGAATATCGTCATCTTGAGCGTAGCGAAAGATGACGGTATTTAGTCGGATGACGATAATAAATGTAAAAAAGTAAATAGGAA